>JAUXCK010000066.1 GCA_030618925.1 Desulfobacteraceae bacterium | reverse complement strand
TCATCCAGGGATTTGGTATCAGTGTGGGCCTTGAACAGATGGGTGCAGTCATTCAACCCGGTTGGGCATTCCGGGTGATGACCGTGATCACCCTGACTGCCGGTACCGCTTTTATCATGTGGCTGGGGGAGCAGATTACCGAAAGAGGGATCGGAAACGGAATCTCCCTGATTATTTTTGCCGGGATCGTGGCGCAGCTGCCTATCGCCAGCCTTAATACTTTCCGGCTGCTTTCAACAGGTGAAATTGGCATTTTCGCGGTTTTCCTTCTCGTTGCGCTTATGGTTCTTGTGATCGCTGTCATTGTATTTGTTGAACAGGGCCAGCGGCGAATACCGGTACAATATGCCAAAAGAGTCGTCGGCCGAAAAATGTATGGCGGTCAGAGCACTCATCTTCCGTTAAAGATAAATACAGCCGGGGTTATCCCTCCGATTTTTGCACAATCGCTGATGGTGGTCCCGGGAACAGCGGCTAATTTTATTGACATCCCGCAGGTAAGAGATATCGCCGCCTATCTCACACCTGGAAGCATCGGGTATTCAATTATGTATGTGGGATTTATTGTTTTTTTCTGTTTTTTCTATACCGCTGTGACATTCAAACCAGATGATGTGGCTGAAAACATGAAGAAGTACGGGGGATATATCCCCGGGATCCGGCCGGGTAAACGGACTGCCGATTATATAGACAAGGTGCTCACGCGGATTACACTTGGCGGGGCGATATATGTGTCTGCTGTTTGCATTTTGCCGACTGTTTTAATCACGAGATTTAACGTGCCCTTTTATTTCGGGGGAACAGCGCTTCTTATCATTGTGGGAGTTGCGATCGATACAGTTTCACAAATGGAATCGCATATGATTTCCCGTAATTACGAAGGTTTTCTGAAAAAAGGCGGCATAAAGTCAAGGAGCGGTCGTTAAACCATTGGGCATTAAATTTAATTTATTTTTCGGTTGATATCCGGAAGGTAAGCAGGGGATGGTGATCGGGTTATGGCAAAGGAGGAAGCAATCAAAGTGGAGGGGAAAGTCCTTGAGACTTTACCCAATGCAATGTTTAAGGTTGAACTCGAAAATAAACATCAGGTTCTGGCGCACATTTCCGGAAAAATGCGGATGCATTTTATTAAAATATTACCTGGCGATACGGTAACTGTTGAATTATCCCCATATGATCTTACCCGGGGCCGAATTACTTATCGATCCAAGTAAAGGGGTTTGAAAATTCCGGTTAAAAGAGGACTGCCGGGTGAAGGAGAAAACAAATGAAGGTTCGAGCGTCAACAAAAAAAATGTGTTCTAAGTGCAGGATCGTGCGCAGAAAAGGTGTTGTACGGGTAATCTGCACGAATAAACGTCATAAACAGAGGCAGGGATAAGAGGAGGGAAAAACTTGGCGAGAATTGCGGGCGTTGATTTACCGAAACGCAAAAGAGTTGAGGTCGGGCTGACCTATATATACGGTATCGGCCTGAGCACTTCAAAGACCATACTTAAAAAATTGAACATCGATCCTGACATGAATACGGATCAGTTGTCAGAATCAGAGGTTAATGAGATCCGAAAGGTCATCACAGATGAATTTCAGGTTGAAGGTGAACGCCGGACAGAAATTTCCATGAACATTAAGAGACTGATGGACCTTGGTGCGTATCGTGGGCTCAGGCATAGAAAATCACTTCCTGTGCGCGGGCAGCGGACAAGCACAAATGCCAGGACGCGCAAAGGGCCACGGCGGACTGCGGTAAAGAAAAAAGGCGGCATCACGAAGAAGTAAAACACTATGAAATAAGGGCTTGGACATGGCGAAAAAAACCCGTACAAAAAAGAAAGTTAAGAAAAATATTACAAGCGGTGTCGTACATATTCAATCGACATTCAACAATACAATCATCACGATTTCCGATGCAGCCGGCAATGTGATCGCCTGGTCTAGTGCCGGTGTTCAGGGGTTCAAAGGCTCAAGAAAGAGCACCCCGTTTGCGGCTCAGCTCGCTGCTGAAGATGCGGCAAAAAAAGCAATGGAACACGGAATGAGAACGGTTGAGGTATATGTCAAGGGGCCGGGGGCCGGCCGCGAAACTGCCCTTCGGGCGTTGCAGGCCGCGGGGTTCAATGTTGTGATGATCAAGGATGTGACACCAATACCCCACAATGGATGCAGACCACCAAAGAGACGTAGGGTTTAATTTTTAATTTTTTGGGAGGATGACTTGGCACGATATAGAGGTTCGGTTTGCAGACTTTGCAGACGTGAAAATTTAAAAATGTTTTTAAAAGGAGATCGCTGTTTTTCAGACAAATGTGCTTTTGATCGACGCAGTTATGCGCCGGGACAGCACGGACAGCGCAGAACAAAATTTTCAGGATTTGGTCAGCAGCTCCGCGAAAAGCAAAAGGTCAAACGCATGTACGGCCTGTCGGAAAAACAATTTCGTCTCTTTTTTAAAAAAGCAGATCGACAAAGAGGGATCACCGGCACAAACCTTCTGGTTTTGCTGGAGCGTCGGCTCGATAACGTGGTGTATCGGCTTGGATTTGTGAATTCGCGTACCCAGGGCCGTCATTTTGTCAAACACAATCATTTTCTGGTAAATGGGAAAAAAGTAAACATCCCCTCCTATTTGATTAAAACTGAGGATGTGGTTGAGATTAGAGAAAAGAGCCGTAAGGTCCAGTGCATCACAGATGCCCTCTCCGCTGTTGTACGACGGGGTATCCCTCCCTGGATTGAACTGGATAAAGAGGGTTACAAGGGAATGGTCAAAGGTGTTCCGGCACGTGAGGATATTACAATGCCCATTCAGGAACAGCTCATTGTAGAACTTTATTCCAAGTAGACAGAAAATCGGTTTTATGATTACATGCGGCTAAAATTAGTAATACCAAGCACCATTTCCATTGAGAAAGTTTGGAGACCTAACTATGTCATCAGATGAACTTATGTACATGAACTGGCGGGAGATGATTTCTCCAGAAAATGTTCAGGTAACAACCAGCCCCTCCTATGGCAAATTTGTTTGCGAGCCTTTGGAAAGAGGCTTTGGCATCACCATCGGCAACGCTTTCAGGCGGATCATTCTCTCTTCCTTATATGGTGCCGCCATCGTATCTGTGAAATTCGAGAAGGTAATGCATGCGTATTCAGTGATTGAAGGGGTATTGGAGGATGTGTCCGAAATTATTCTGAATTTGAAAGAAGTGCGGCTTAAGATTGCCGTGCCGGAGCCCAGGGCAATTCGTGTGGATGCATCGGGGCAAACCATTTTAACGGCAGGAGATATTATCAGTGATGACGGCCAGGTGGAGATTCTTAACCCGGATCATCACATTGCGACCCTTTCAAATGGTGCAAATCTGAAAATGGAGATGGTTGTCAGCATCGGAAAAGGGTATACACTTGCAGATGCCAATAAGGATGAAGACGCACCCGTTGGCACCATTCCCATGGATGCTGTTTTTTCACCTATTAAGCGGGTTAATTATGTTGTGGGCAATGCCCGTGTCGGTCAGCGTACTGATTATGACAAACTGACATTCGAGGTATGGACTGACGGGAGTATTCTTCCAGAGGATACTGTTGCCTATGCAGCCAAAATTTTGAAAGAGCAGATGGCTATTTTCATCAATTTTGATGAACAGCTCGAACCCGAACCAAAAGTTGCGAAGGAAGATGATCAGAAGAGTCAATTTAACGAGAATCTGTATCGGAATGTGGATGAACTTGAGCTGTCGGTTCGCAGCGCCAACTGCCTGAAGAATGCCGAGATTATTAAAATTTATCAGCTGGTTCAGAAAAGCGAACAGGAGATGTTAAAGACGAAAAACTTCGGCCGGAAATCTCTTAATGAAATCAAGGAGGTTTTAGGTGAAATGGACCTTTCTCTTGGGATGAAACTCGAAGGATTTACACCCCCTGACGAAAATATCGAAGAAGGAGAATAATCGATCCAATGCGACATCGTAAAGCAGGATTAAAATTAAATCGAACTGCCAGTCATCGTAAAGCCATGTTCAGAAATATGGTGACGTCTTTATTCAAGTATAAGCGTATTCAGACCACGGATCCCAAGGCAAAAGAATTGCGGCGATGGGCGGATCATCTGATCACCCTGGCCAAACGCGGGGACTTGCATGCCAGGCGTCAGGCGCTTTCCATCATCAGGGAAAAAAATATTGTCCATGCGCTTTTTGAGGAAGTTGAAGAAAAGTTTAGCGGGACATCGGGCGGTTATACGCGGGTCGTCAAGCTTGGAAGGCGGCCGGGCGATGCAGCACCAATGTCTTCTATTGAACTTGTGATGTCTGAAAAGAGCAAAAAGAAAAAGAAGGAAAAGGGCAAAACAACCCCAGCCAAAAAGTCGACGTCAAAAGCAGCGCAGGTAGAGGATAAAAAAGAGAGCGCAAAAGCAGCGGTTGATGAAAAACCAGAAGCCGATGCGGCTGTTGACGCGAAAGCCGAAGAAAAATCGGTTGACGCTGAAACAGCAGACTCTGGTAAGGGCGTGGTGGAAAAAGCTGAAGATTCTTCCGGGGAGGAGGATGCTTCTCCTAAGACCAAGCCGGCAGAATAAGACTGGCAAACAATAGGCAAGCGCTATTTTTTTTATTAACTTGGCTTTCCGTAATTTTTAGTGCATTCCGCATCTCTTATGTTTTTTTCTTGTCAATTCCATCTATTTTTAACTCAATCACTTTCTTGTCATGGTTCTTTTTATTGTTCTTTACGGGCTGGTTTTTTTTTGCAACCAGTGCTTGGCGGGCTTTTTTAAGTAAAAGATCCGGGTCGTTACCGCTCTTGTCGTGTAATGAGGCGATGCCGTAATTGAAGCGCAGGAGAATTTTTATTTTCGGAGTTTCCAGAGGGTGGCCCTGCAGATAGGATTCAACACGCTGCATCAGGTCTTCCGCATGCTGAGGTTCTGTTTCCGGTAGAATGATAACGAATTTATCGCCTTCATACCGTGCGATAATGTCCAATTGACGACACACCTTTGTCAATGTCTCTGCAATATAAATCAGTGCGTTATCCCCCTGCTCATGCCCGTGGGTGTCATTTAGTTTCTTAAAATCTCTAAGGTTTATAAAAACAAGGGAAAGGGGGCTGTTGTAGCGCTCGGCCCTTTTAACCTCTCTTTTTAGAATTTTGTCCAGGATCCGGCGGTTGAGAAGATCGGTTAGGTGATCATGATAGGCAAAAAATTTTAATTTTTCATGGGCCGTGACATTGGACAGGCAGATCGACACCTTCAGCGCCAGCTGTTCAAGCAAAGTGGTATCTATGCCCGGTTGGAAACGGAGGGCTGATGTGTCCGCCTGATTCAGGCTGCCGATAATGGCGCCGTCAAGGGAAAGAGGCGCCACGGCAATTGATTTGAAAAAAAATTTATTTTTTTTGGGAAGCAGCTTAAAATATGGCTTAAGATCCTCATTGACGAGAATTGGCGCCGTGTTATGGTGGATGAGCTCCATAAACAGTTCTTTGTCAATGACATTCATATGTTCTTTTAAGATGTCTGAATCCCCTAATGATTCAATCAGGCTGGAGACCTCACTGTGTTTTGCCATGGAAATCCATACATAGGGAACATTGAAGCTCGTTCTGATTTCCGTCAGGAGAAGTTCAAAGAGGTCTTTGAACTTGAGAATCGTTAGAATTTTAGCTTCTACTGCATGGAATTTTTTAGTGACTTCTTCATTTTCCTGAAGCCGTTTTATGATGGGATCAATTTCATTCATTTACCACCTGCCCTTATAAGGAGTTAAGTGTGTTTTTGAGCCTGGCCCGGCATGCAGCAGAAAAATCTTCCGGAAAGTGACCATTGATCCAACGCAGCTGCGCCTCGCTGAACGTACCGGGTGATTCCGGTATTCTTGGAAGAAAAGCATAAAAAAGGTGCTGGTCTGTCACCAGGGAATCGATGCGTTTGGCATATTCAATGACCGTGATCATTCTGGCGCCCAGAGCGGTCAGAATTTTCATTGTGATTAATATGGCCTTGTCCAAAGCATCACGGGTGGCAGTATCAGTCTCAATGATGTTGCCTGCAGGCTGTTTAACAAGGAGTTGAATTTCCCACTGGGAGGTCTGGGCCTTGGGCACGAAACCTATCACCTGATCATCCTCATAGATGATTAGACTATTCTCCTTTTCCTTTTTGTCATCCAGCCGTTGATTTGTCCGGATCGCACGAATATAATTGTCAAAAAAGCCCTGTCCGGTCTGTTCCCGGTAAATTTGTATAAATTCAGTCACCTGGTCGCCGCAGCTGTAGGATGGAATGTCAAGGCCCTGTTTTCCCTCATGCCGGCCGCTGGCTGCTGCAGAAATAGTTTCCGGGACCATGGCAAATTGTTGGTGGATCTGCTGGTGTGAGGCATGGAGCCTGTAACCGCTGGGCGAAAAATCAAAGCCGTAATTCCACCCCCAGAGCGTTGCGGTAAACTGGAGGGGGGTGTCCTGCAGGCGTGATGAAAGTGCGTGAATAATGGCAATTCGAAGCGCCTCCAGCTCAGAGGGGGAGAGTCCTTTTCTCTGTGGGGACAGGGATAGATTCAGTTGTTTAGCCATCCTTGCATATGTCCGCTGGTAGTAAAGGTGGCGAAGGCCGGTGATATCGTCCAGGGTCAGGTGTTTAATATGATACCGGACGGAATTATTGCTCATATTGGCGGCATAATGGCCCCACGGAATATAACTGTTGCGCCTGAGGTATTCAAAAATGTGACTTCCAGGCGCGTTTCCGGATTCACCGATAATTTCACTCCCGCCCTGCACGCCTGGTTTTAACACCATGGCGTTTTTATAGTCGTCCGGCAAGTAAATATTGTTTGCCAGAACTTCAAAGAGGGCTGGATTTTTAACAATAGCGTGCGCACGTCCCTTTTCATCCCTTGAATATGTCAGTCCAACCAGATGATTGTCAGATGGGTCGCGAACAAAGTCACAGCATGATTCCGCAAGGCGAACAAGATCATCAGGATCGGTGGAGGTGCTCGCCAATGCCAGGAGCAGAGGATCAGGAAGGGCGGAGAAGGCCTTTTTATTGTTTTCAGAAAATGCGCTGTCGCCCAGCCACTTTTTTAATGCGCTGGTATAAGATATACGGGGAGGCTCGGAGAGCACGATGGATGTGGGATCGGCAGCTTTTGAGTCTGCCCAGCTTTTGGAGATATAAGTGGTTCCGCGAAATGGAAACGCATTGGGTATCTCATAGACCCAGTCCGCATCAGGTTCTTCTACATCCCCTGCCGGAAAATTTCGATGATTCTCATACAGGCTGCCGTCATCAAAGGTGCCCAGGGGCGTAATGGCATCTGTCTCCCGAAAATTTTTTACCTGATAACACGATTTATGAACACCAACAATAAATTTGCCGGGTGGTGTGACACATGTGCGTAGTTTCATAATAAAGATATTATCATTCCCTGTCACCCAATTAAGGCGAGGGCCTTTTGGACGATATTGTCTGAAGTGAATCCATATTTTGCCATGACTGTTGGGCCGGGTGCGGAACTGCCGAATCTGGTGATGCCGATGACAGCACCGTTATCCCCCACATAGCGCTCCCAACCCATGGGGTGGCCGGCCTCTATGGCAATCCGGGTGGTGATGTCAGGCGGCAGGACATGGTTTTTATAATTTATAGATGTCTGTTCAAACAGTTCCCAACTCGGCATGCTGACGACCCTTGCTGAAATATTTTTTTCAGAAAGAAGTTGTCGGGCGTCCAGGGCCAGGTGAACTTCGGATCCGCTGGCAATAAGGATGATGTCGGGTGTGTTGTCGGAATCTTCAAGAATGTAGGCACCATTGGACAGGTTTTTAGCCCCCTTGTCATCTTTATGATCCAGTACAGGCAGTTTCTGGCGGCTCAAAAGAAGGGCGACGGGACCGTTCGTGGTCTGGATGGAATGGCGCCATGCTGCAGCTGTTTCCGCAGCATCTGCAGGCCGGATAACAGTCAGATTCGGTATCAGGCGCAGGGAAGAGAGGTGTTCGACCGGCTGATGGGTGGGGCCGTCTTCTCCCACCGCAACACTGTCATGGGTGAAAATATAGATCAGGGGGAGCCCCATAAGGCTTGCCATCCGTATGGAAGGCCTGAGATAATCGGCAAATACAAGGAAAGTGCCGCAATAAGGGCGGATGCCGTTATGCAAAAACAGACCACAGAGGATGCCGCCCATGGCATGCTCTCTGACACCGAAACGGATGTTCCGGCCGTCATAACTGGTTTTTTGAAACTCGTGGGAAAAATCGAGATACGTCTTGTTGGAAGGCGCCAGGTCTGCTGAGCCCCCCATAAGAGTAGATAATTTCTCAGCAATGGCATTCAATATCCTTCCTGATGCAGCACGTGTGGCGATGGGGTCATCAGAGGGTGAAAAGACCGGGATATCGGCATCCCATCCCGGTTCTAAAAAACCACTCATGGCGTCGGCCCATCGGCCGGCCAGGTTTGGATGTGCTTTTCGGTATGCAGTAAACTTCTCTTGCCATTCCCCCTCTGATTTTTGTCCGAAGGCAAGACACTCTCGAAATTGTTCCAAAACGTCTTCGGGTACATGGAAGGCTTCATCGCTGTCCCAGTCAAGACATTTTTTTGTCAGGCGGATCTCATCTTCCCCCAGAGGTGCACCGTGAGCATCAGCTGTATCCTGTTTGTTCGGACTGCCAAAGGCAATATGGGTCCGCAGGATGATCAGGGAGGGCGCGTCTGCCTCTGCCCTGGCTGAAAGAATGGCATCGGTTATGGCCTCTGTATCGTTACCCTCTTTTACCAGGAGAACATGCCAGTTGTAAGCCTTGAACCGCTGAGCGACGTCTTCGGTAAACGCGATATCGGTTTTTCCTTCTATAGAGATACTATTGCTGTCATACAGGCAGATCAGCCGGCCAAGCCCAAGATGGCCTGCCAGGGACGCTGCTTCAGATGTGATTCCCTCCATCATGTCTCCGTCACCACACATCACATATGTATAATGGTCGACAATGTCATGGCCGGGCTTGTTAAACCGGGCTGCGAGATGCCGTTCTGCCATGGCCATTCCAACAGCATTGGCAAATCCCTGCCCCAACGGGCCTGTGGTTGTTTCAACACCTGGAGTATGCCCGAATTCAGGGTGCCCGGGGGTTTTGCTTCCCCATTGTCTGAAGTTTTTCAGGTCATCAAGACTGACATCATAGCCGGTCAGGAAAAGAAGGCTGTAAAGCAGCATGGAGGCATGCCCGGCGGAAAGAACAAAGCGGTCCCTGTCAAGCCAGTCGGGATTGGCGGGATTATGCTTCAGAAACCGCGTCCATAAAATATAAGCGGCCGGAGCAAGCCCCATGGGCGCGCCGGGATGGCCTGAATTGGCTTTCTGTATCGCATCCATGGAAAGTGTTCGGATTGTGTTAATGCAGCGGTTTTCGATGGTGGTCTGGCCCTCGGACAGCCTGTTGTTCATGGATATTTCTCCTTAGTATGGTCAGTGGTATGGCGCCTATAGCGCCCTTAAATGTTCTGGTTTCAGGGCAATTTTGCCGGCAAGTGCCTCATCAATAAGTTTTATGGTGGCCTCTTTATCTCTTGGCAGCCGGGCTCTGATGGGCAGGTAGTTGGACGCATGATTCGAGTGGAAGAGACCATTTGACAGGTCTGTATGAACGATCATGGTCCTCAGCTCCCGGAGTATCTCGGCAGGTTCCAGAACAGGAAATTCTCCAGATTCAAATTCCTCAAATAGAGGGGTCCCGGGGATCAGCATCAGGCTCAGCGCACCCACATATTCAGGATCTATGGCAGACAAGACCCTTCCTGTTTCTCTGGCATGAACCTCGGAACGTTCCCTGCCGGCGATCCCCAACAATATAGTAATGGAAAGTTTAATTCCGGCCTGTCTTGCCTTTTTTCCCATTTGGATCATGCGCTCGGCGGTTGCCCCTTTTTTGATTTTTTTCAACGTGATATCATCACCTGTTTCCAGCCCCATATATAATATTCCGAGCCCATGGGCCTGCAACTCCTTTAACTCCTCTGAAGACTTCATGCGGATGCTTTTTGCATTGGCATAGGAGCCCACC
>JAUXCK010000265.1 GCA_030618925.1 Desulfobacteraceae bacterium | reverse complement strand
CACATTTGAAAAAATCGATGGATAAGGAGGAGCGAGATGAAATTGACAAACGTAAAGACGTATGTCGTCAAAACCGATCCCCCCAATTTGGGCGGCTTTTTATGGTTTTTTTTAAAACTTGAAACCGATGAAGGGATTAGCGGATGGGGAGAGACCGCCGTTTTATTCACGCTTTACGGCCTTGAAGACGGATACGAAAAAATGGTGGAAAACATTTTTACCGCCTATCTTAAAGACCAAAATCCGGTTGACAGGGAGCCTTTGTATCATACACTCTATTCCAGTTTGACGGCGCAGCACGCCGATTATCTTACCCTGGGCCTGATCAGTGCGTTTGACATTGCCTTGTGGGACATCTGCGGTAAATATTATAACACGCCGGTTTACAATCTCCTGGGTGGAAAATACAGAGACAGGGTAAGGACCTACACATATCTCTTTAACTCTGAGGGAAAAAATCTTCTTGAGGCCGTGTCGGACTGGACGAAAAACCCCGGTGCGCTTGCGGAAGTTGCTTCACAAAGAGTAGAAGAAGGGTTTACCGGGATCAAATTTGATCCGCTTCATCAGTCGATGCTCGGACAATTGCCGGTTCCGCCCTGGGAGATAACGCTGGCCGAATACGATCATGCTGAAGAAGCCATCGGATCAATTCGTGAAGCCATTGGCAATAAGGCGGACATATGTATCGGCACCCATGGCCAGATCACACCGGCTTCCGCCATAAGGCTCGCAAAAAGGGTTGAAAAGTTTGATCCGTTATGGCTTGAGGAGCCCTGCCCTCCTGAAAATTTTAAAGAGATGGGAAAAATCGCTCGAAGCACTTCTATCCCCATTGCGACCGGGGAGAGACTTGTGACCATACATGATTTCCAAAAGTCCTTTGAACAAGGCGCGTGCGCCATAGCCCAGCCAGATCTCGGCAGTTGCGGCGGCATTACAGCATGTAAAAAAATTGCAGTCCTGGCCGAGGCCAATTATGTGCTTATGGCTCCCCATGTGTGGGGTGGCCCCATCATCACAGCGGCAGCCCTTCAAATCGATGCCAATATTCCCAATTTTTTAATCCAGGAGAGTATTTATAAGTCACGGGGTTTCTTTGATGAAATTGTCGAAGAACCCTTTGAGTGGAAAGACGGAGATTTGATTCCCCCTGATCGGCCGGGGATCGGAATTGAACTGAATGAAGAAAAGCTTGAAAGCTGCCGAAGTACCATCAAAAAGATGTTCGGATAATTACGAGTTCATCAATCTCAGGAAGCAGAACTGTCTATCTCATAAATATACACAGGCTCTTCCTTTCCTTTGACATATACTTTGCCAAGATGATCGCATTTGATATGCTGATGGATTTCATCATAAACGTTTGCGGAAACAAGTGTTCTTCCCGGATCAGCAAGGTTCTCCAGCCGGGCGGCCAGACGCGTGGTTTCGCCCACTGCCGTGTATTCGATCCGGAGATCATCGTGGATGGCGTCAATAATAACAGGGCCTGAATTGAGTCCTATCCTTACTTTAAAATCCAGATCAAAAAATGATTCAACATGTCTGTGATATCTTTTTAAGGTTTTCTGTATGGAAAGAGCGGCCTGACAAGCACTTTTGGCATGATCTGTCAGGACCAGGGGTGATCCAAACAGGGCCAATACACCGTCCACCGTAAACTGGATGATGGTTCCCTCATGCACAACCATTTCGTTCATAAGAATCTGAAAATAGCCATCCATAATCTGATGAACATCGTGGATATTAAATTTTTCTGAGATTGATGTAAACCCGGCCACATCGGTGAACAGCACTGTTACCTGTTTCTGTTCCCCCTCAATCCTGCGCCTGATGGAAAGTATTTTCTCTAAAGTGCTTTTTGGGGTGTAGGATTTCGGATCCGGCTGACCCATTAATGAAATGGGGTAAACCTTTGTCAAATCATAACCACACCCCGCGCACTGCCGGGCTTTTTCAAGATTTTCAGTTCGACATTTTGGACATTTGGCATCAAGAACGATAGCCGTCTTGTCAGCGTATTCAATAATTGGCGCATAGTATTGGATACCCACAGTATAGTGGGGCAGAGGAAGACCATCGGCCTTCCTGCACCATTTGATTTGAGCCCTGCAATCATCATAAATGGCAAAATCGTAGAGAGGCGGCGGGTTTTCTTCCATCTTTATATAAATATCCGACCCGGAAATGAGCGCATGGTCCGTCTCGAACCTCATCCCGCTTCGACTGTAGTTGTCCATTCTTGCAGTTATAAATTTTCCGGAATCAATTTCAGCATGCTCAATGGGCGCATCGTAATCAAAGCGTTCATGCTTTCTTTTTTCTGTATATCCGGACATTTACATTCTCCCTGAAATCTTGACACATCATAAGATTTGCATATCATATCCGATTACAAAACCACAAACCCTATTTTTTGAACCCCTCTATTTCTCCTGAATCAGAATGTGATTTAATGACAGATCAACCAAAATCCCTGATTTGTGTATCTATACCCAATTCAGAATTAAGTGTCAAGTCGGCACCCACTTTAACAATTGCGAATATTTTCAAATTTCTTTTGCCTGGGGTTGGCGCTTATTTTTTTGATAAGCCTATGAAGCGACTGTGATTTTTTTATATTGACACAAAATAGTGCGCCTGCTAAGCGTTTACCAACAGTGGGCTTTCGCGCTTATCCATCCCGCTCCTAATTTGAGAAACACCTCAGTCATGTAAAATATAGACAAATAAGGAGACAGGTCAATGAAAAAAAAGCCGAATTTTGTATTGATGCTGCATGACAATATTGGCTACGGAGATCCTGGGTGTTATGGCGGCGGTCTCATGAGAGGCGCACCCACGCCCAGAATCGATAAAATGGCTTCTCAGGGAGTTCGGTTTACAAACTTTAATGTGGAAGCACAATGCACACCCACCCGATCGGCCCTTCTCACCGGTCGGTTGCCGATTCGATCCGGTACGTCATTTATCACCCCCCCTGGCCATATTTACGGCCTGGCACCCTGGGAATATTCCCTCGCCAACCTGTTATCAGATACCGGGTATCGAACCGCTCTCTTCGGCAAATGGCATCTGGGGCACAGTGAAGGGCGATTACCCACAAACCAGGGCTTTGATGAATGGTTCGGTTTTCCCAACAGCAGCGACGAAACACTTTACGCATCCGCAGTCGGATTCGATCCTTCTTATGCGCGTGTTCCCTGCCTGTGGGAGGGGAAAAAAGGAGATCCTTGCAGGGAGATGGAGCCATATACGATTGAGAACAGACCGCTCGTGGATGAGATGATTGCAAAACGTTCAGTATCTTACATCCATCACCAGGCTGAATCGGATCAACCGTTTTTTCTGTGTGTTTGGTTTTCCCACCCCCATCACCCGGTGTTGCCCCACCCCGATTTTGCCGACGCCTCTGGCAACGGCGCCTATGCAGACTGCATGATGGAGATCGACCATCGTGTGGGGCAGGTACTTGACGCGATTCATACTGCCGGCCTGGATGAAGATACGGTTGTCATATGGGCGAGCGACAATGGCCCTGAATCAGTACCGCCCTGGATACCGGCCGGAGATACAGGCCCTTTTCGTGGAGAACTCGGCAGTGTTTTCGAAGGGGCCATCCGGGTTCCCTGCGTTATTAGATGGACCGGCCAAATTCCTCAAGGCCGGGTCACCAATGAAATGATTTCCGGCCTTGATATTTATCCAACACTGGCGACACTTGCCGGCGCTGCAGAGAGGGTTCCCGCAGACCGTCCTATAGACGGTGTGGATCAGTCTGCCTTTCTATTGGGCAAACAGGAAAAATCAAACAGAGACCATGTTCTGTTTTTCATTCAGAATGATTTGTATTCCATAAAGTGGAAACAGTTCAAGGTTCACTTTAAAGATGTCGTCCAGGCACCAGGTGCTACAGGACAATTGCCCTATCCAGCTTTTGTCCATGAACTCTCCGCACCCCGGATATATAACATTGTGCAGGATCCAAAGGAACTATACGACATTCTATTGACCAATCTCTGGCTTTTTGAACCCATTATTAAAATTGCAAATGAATTTTCTGAAAGTGCAGTCCATCACCCACATATTCCAACCGGCGGTGACGGCCCGATTGCTTAAAAAGTAAAGATCCTGGTCCAAAGGACCCGGTTTTGGATTAAGCCCGGAGGGAATGGGTGACTTGGCTTTGGAACGACGAAACCATTATCTTTGGTGCCAAATAGTCCTGATCATAATCTTAATCGTAATCTTAATCCAGGTGTCGCACCCTTGAATTTGGGGCTCTGCTGATTTTCTGGAAATCCACGGTCATCAGAAAAAAGACCTCTTATTTCATGAGATGAGAAAGGCTGACAAAATGAAACCAGATGACACACTCATCGTCGCAAACTGCAGTGCCTTTTTCGGGGATCGATTCAGCGCTGCCAGGGAAATGATTCAGGGAGGACCCATTCATGTTCTCACCGGAGATTATCTGGCAGAATTGACCATGGCCATTCTCTTTCGAAAAAAAATCAAGATGCCGAATACAGGATATGCCTCATCATTTTTAGCCCAAATGGAAGAAATCATGGGAGAATGCCTGGACAGAAAGATCCGTGTGGTCACAAATGCAGGGGGACTGAATCCCAAAGCACTTGCGCTTGAGCTTGAGAAAGCAGCGGATCGTCTGGGGCTCAAGCCGACGATCGCTTATATAGAAGGCGATGACCTGATGGCGCGCCTGCAAGACCTTCAGATAAAGGAAAATGAAGACTTTTCGCATCTGGACAAGGGGGTCTGTCTCAAGGACGCAAAGGGTCAAACCATATCCGCCAATGCGTATATAGGGGGGTGGGGTAT
>JAUXCK010000234.1 GCA_030618925.1 Desulfobacteraceae bacterium | reverse complement strand
TTACCCCACCGCAAGCGGCTGGGGTATTCGGAAGGTAAGGTAATAAATTTCCATATTTTCCGTTGACATGCCGCTTTTCCCTTTGTAATCTGTCGGTATTCGCCGCTTCTGACTATGAATGAAACATTATACGCCAAGTGATTGTAATCGCAAAAAAAATATCGGGCAATTTTTTCAACTGAAAATAGCTCAGAACAAAGAAAACCATGAAACTGACAATAAGAAATCTGCTTAAGCTTTCAGCAGCCGCCGCGGTTGCGTGGATTGTAGGGGTCATCCTCTATAATGCATTTTCCGACACACCTGAATTAGAAATCAACCAACTTCCGGATGTTGTGCTGAAACAACGAGTCGACATGTCGGAGCGCCAACCGAATATCGTCATCATCTATGCTGATGATCTGGGGTATGGTGACCTTGGATGCTACGGCAATCGTTATATCCGTACGCCTAACATTAATCGCCTGGCTGAGGAAGGAATGCGGTTCACAGATTTTTACTCCTGCAATGCCCTCTGCTCCCCATCACGTTTTGGCCTCCTGACAGGGCGCTATCCTCAGCGGGCGGGTCTTGACTGGCCACTCTGGGCTGAGAAACAGCCCATTGGCCGAAAAGCCGTCAAGCTCTTAGGCCATATCTTCGGGCTGATGGGTGTATCGGACATGGGAAAAGAGAGTGATATCGATGGCATTCCCAGCGGTGAACTAACCATTGCAGAGGCGTTGAAACAGGCTGGATATCGAACTGGAATGGTCGGGAAATGGCACCTGGGCGATTTTCCTGAATTGCCGCAATACCATCCACTCAATCATGGTTTTGAAGAGTTCTTCGGGCTTCCGTACAGCAACGGCATGGTGCCATTGCCTCTCTACCGAAATAAAGAATTGCTGGAAAAAAATATCCAGGGGCAGGATCAGGCCAAATTTAGTCGTCTTTATGCCGAAGAGTCGATAAAATTCATTGAAAAATCGAAGGACAAACCATTTTTTCTCTACCTTGCCCACACATTTCCCCATCGTCCGCTCTTTGCATCTGATGAGTTTCGCCATAAATCCAAAGCCGGTCTTTACGGTGATGTGGTCGAAGAGCTGGACTACTTTACCGGAAAAGTGCTTGACCATATTGAAAAAAGCGGGCTGAGTGACAATACATTGGTCATCTTTACCAGCGACAATGGCCCCTGGCATTATGGAAGTTCGGGCAATCTCAGAGGCAGCAAGGGCCAGAGTTTCGAAGGGGGATTCAGGATTCCCATGATAGCCAGATGGCCGGGTCATATCACCAAAGGCAGCGTATGTGAAGAACCCACTATGATCACCGATCTGTTTCCGACCCTGCTGCTAATTGCCGGTATCGAAATGCCAGATGACCGTATCATAGATGGAAAGGATATCAGCGGTCTGTTTCACGGAGACCGGAAGATGCCGCCACATGATGCCCTGTTTTTTTACCACCACGATGAACTGGAGGGGGTTCGCGTTGGTAAATACAAGTATTATCGTGCAATCAACACATACAAATATCCCATGCCGATCAATAAAACCTGGTCGAAAGTCGCCTCCGGAAAACTGGGTAAAACCCAACTGCTCTTCGATCTGGAGAGAGATCCGTCTGAAAGCTATAACCTGATCGATAATCAACCAGAGATAGCCGACAAACTTGAGCAAATCATAGCGACTTGGGAAATACACCTGGATAATAATCGGCCGGGAATTCTAAGGAGATAAATTTTCCATCTAATGGAGGGCAAAAATGAAATCAAAGCTTTTATTGATCAGTGCCGGTCTATTATTCATCATGTCCGTTTTTTTGGGCGGGTGTTTCTTATTTGGTCAAGGGATGATCGCTCTCCATCTTACTGATGATCCCGGTCCTTACGAGGCAGTCAATGTAACATTTACTGAAATATCTGTACATCGGGCTGGAAATATTGAAGCGCCTGAAAATCCAGAAGACCCGGAGGGCGCTGGGGAAGGCGACTCCAACTGGATAGTTATCAGTGATGAAGAAAAGACCTATAACCTTCTGGACCTGCAGTCGCCGAACTGGTCACTTTTTGCCTGGGACTTGCTCGATGTGGGCAAATACACTCAGATTCGTCTTAAAATATCTAAAGCAAATGTTGTACTCACTAACGAAGAAACGCATGAATTAATCGTGCCGAGCGGAGCAACATCTGGCTTAAAGTTCACCCATCCGTTTATTATCCGAGGAGGGCTGGTCACAACAATTGAAATAGATTTTGATGCAGACAAATCAGTTGTGGAAGAGGGAGATGGGACATATCACTTGAAGCCCACCATCAAAATTAAGGACAAAGTCATAAGTGAGGAACCTGATGAACAGGAACCTCAACCAGCTCAATAACCTTAGGGTGCTGTTGCCTCTGAAGGATCATCTCAATCGGGCAGGAGGAGGGCTCGCATCTCCAAGTGAGTGCGCCAAGCCGGGCGCACAAATAAAAAGAGGGTTAAACTATTTTGAATTGTTTAACCCTCTGATTTTATTTGGTTGGGGGACAAGGATTCGAACCTTGGTTGGCGGAGTCAGAGTCCGCAGTCCTGCCGCTGGACGATCCCCCAAAAAAAGTATATGGATCATACAAAAAATTATAAAATCCGTCAATACAAAACCATGATATAAAACATCTCCATGCGTTCGCGCCGGACAACCCACCTCCTATTCACTGTTTTCCTTTGATTCAATAAATTGAACCGCCTTTTTCAGTCTTGAAATCACCTGCTCCTTTCCAAGCACATCGATGATTTCAAAGATGCCCGGGCTGACGGTTTTGCCGGTCAAAGCCAACCGAACCGGCTGCGCGATTTTACCCAGCTTGAGGCCTGTGGTCTCCATGACATGTTTGAACGCATCCTCAAGCTGTTTTTCATTAAATTCATCCAGAATTTCAAGCTGTTTAATCAGCTGGATAAGGGGCTCGAGCGAGACGGCCTTAAAGAACTTTTTTGCCGCCTTTTCATCATAGGACACCGGGGCCTGGTAATAAAATCGAGCCCCCTCAGCCATTTCCAACAGGGTTTTACTTCTTGTGCCAAGGGTCTGAATCACCTTTTCCAGATACTGCCCCTCCTGTACTTCTTGTCCACACTCTTTCAACACAGGTATCAAGTACCTGGTAAGCCTTTCAGGCGGTGCTGCCTTAATATGATCTGCATTAAGGGCCTGCAGTTTTGCCGGGTCAAATATCCCTGCCGCATGGCCGACATTTTTTAGTGTGAATTTTTCAATCAGCTCCTCACGCGTAAAAAATTCCTGGTCACCAAAGGACCAGCCCAGGCGAACCAGGTAATTCAGGAGCGCATCCGGGAGATACCCCATATCCCTGTACTCCACAACAGACCTGGCCCCGTGGCGTTTGCTGAGGCGTGTCCGGTCATCTCCTAAAACCATCGGCAAATGACCGAAAACAGGTAAGGGCGCGTCATAAGCCTGGTACAGCAGAATTTGTTTCGGGGTATTGTTCACATGGTCATCGCCCCTCAACACCGTATTGATCCCCATGGTCATGTCATCGACCACCACGGCCAGATTATAGGTAGGGGTGCCGTTGCTCCGCTGAATGATAAAATCGTCCAGTTCTGAATTGTCGAAAACAATGTTTTTTTTAATCACATCCTTGAGAACTATCGTTCCGGATAAAGGGGATTTAAAACGAATCACTGCATCCTCTGTATTGGGGAGCCCTTTTTCCCGGCATGTGCCATCATATTTCGGTTTCCCGCCGGTAGCCAATGCCTGCTTTCGCATGGCCTCGATTTTTTCAGGCGAACACGTGCAGTAATATGCATGCCCCGAGTCCACAAGCTTTTGAATATATTCCCTGTAGATATCCATTCGCCGGGACTGGAAAAACGGTCCATCATCCCAGTCAATCTCCAGCCATTCAAGGGCATTAAAAATAGCATCCACAGAGGCCTGGGTGGAGCGTTCCGTGTCTGTATCTTCTATTCTGAGGACAAACCGTCCCTTCATATGGCGCGCATACAGCCAGTTAAAAAGTGCTGTCCGGGCACCCCCCACATGCAGATTTCCGGTGGGACTGGGTGGGAACCGTGTTACAATCTTTTCCATATTGATTATCCTTTTAGAATTAACTTAAACCTGTAATGCGTTACGCGACCCACTCCAATATCATATCCTTAAATGCAGCACAATAAGACAAAATAAAAAAACTTAGTGAAAATTCTTGACATTTCAGCAAATTTCATTTAATTAAACAAATTCTGTAAAAAACAATATGTTTTAGTTTTTTAATAAATTTATATAGTTAGGAGATTCGCAATGCCGGTACCCAAGCGAAAAACATCAAAATCAAAACGTAACAAACGCAGGACCCATCAAAAAACCGCAGCACCGACCCTTTCGATCTGCCCTCAATGTCAGGAAGCCAAGCTCCCGCATCATGCCTGCCCGAGCTGCGGGGAATACAAGGGGCGATCTGTTATTGATGGCAACGAAGACTAAAACCATCACAAACCTTGTGGAAAGTTGACACAACAGCTGCGAATTTATGATAACCTTAGAACGCCTGTGAAAAATAATAGGGCCTCCATAGTGGCACACTTCAGTGGACCTTTTTTGGTGCGATAAATGAATTCAGATGTTGATCCATATATAGTGGTTGTAACAGGTGGTTCCAGAGGTATCGGGCGTGCAATCTGCCTTGCATTCTGCAGGCAGGGTGCCACCGTGTATTTTAACTATTCTTCATCAAAAGCCGATGCCGACGAAACAGAAAAACTTGCTGCCCGTGAAAACGGGCGGGCGACCGGGCTGCGCGCAAATATTACTTCTGAAGAGGAAGTCATTGATTTCTTTAAAAAAATACTGGCTGAAACAAAAAGAATTGATGTTCTTGTCAATAACGCTGGAATTTCCCGGGACCAGCTGGTTGTCCGCATGAAAGTGTCAGACTGGGATGATGTGATGAACACCAACCTGAAAGGCGCCTTCATTTGTACAAAAATTGCCGCAAGAGCAATGCTAAAACAGCGCAAAGGGCGCATTATAAACATCACATCGATTGTGGGCGTCACCGGCAATCCCGGGCAGGCAAACTATGCCTCCTCAAAATCCGGTCTCATCGGGTTGACAAAAGCAACGGCCAAAGAGCTTGCATCGCGCCATATCACCGTCAATGCGATTGCGCCGGGATTTATCGAAACAAACATGACCGAGCCTCTGACGGAAAAAGTCTGGTCAGCCATCATTGACCAAATTCCCATGGGGCGACCCGGAACACCGGAAGACGTTGCTCCGGTTGCCGTCTTTCTGGCCTCACCC
>JAUXCK010000286.1 GCA_030618925.1 Desulfobacteraceae bacterium | reverse complement strand
GACATTTTGTACTACTATAGTAAGAAAAAAGCGCGGGGAAAATGACGTCACTTCCAGTTATGACGTCACTTCCGCTCACGTGAAAAAGCGCTTCAAGGGGCATCACCTTGTATGCAGCCAGTTGCTGCTCATGGAGATTGTCCGTTTCAGGACAATATTCTACAGCCAGTTCCCTGGCCTCCTCTGTTGATGCAATTCTGAAAGCCCGGTGGGTCGAAAGGTTGACAAAGGTGCATGCCATAATGCCGTTGTCTATAAATTTTAATGACCTGCGCCCCAGCTTGACACCGGTGACATGCGCGACAGCATCGGTTGCACAGCGGTCAATTTCAGCATAGACGACTATTTTCTTAATTTGCTCCCGGCTTCTGGGGTTATCCAGGCCGATGAGCCGGCAGCCCAGCATGGCCATTCGAACGCCAATGACCTGGCCTGGACAGAGATGCCCGTGCACCCTTGCCGATCCTTCCAGAAGTGTTTCAAAATTAAGCATTTTTGGTTCAAACCACCCTTATGTTAAATTTAACATAACAACGATCAAATGATTACTCTATTTTTAATCATGAGTCAATTCAATTTTGGCTGCGGCATTTTAAAGAATCACCAAAGGAAGATGAATTTGCCTGCATTCAGGCGGAATGCCCCTAAAAAAAACTTGCAAGCGTCTTGAACCGGTGCCTATCATGGCCAACCCTTGACCCAATCACCCGATTTCAGGCATGGAGAAAAATGGTACAGCTCAAATTAAAATCCAAGCACATCATCGTAGATGATGAGGACCGTATCATCATGGGAGAAGGCAGAATGGCGATCCTGGACAACATCGAAAAAGCAGGATCAATAAATCAGGCTGCAAAAATGATGAAAATGTCTTATAAGGCAGTGTGGAGCAAGATCAAATCAACAGAAAAACATCTGAAAATAAAAATTGTCAACCCGGACCGGAAGAAAGGCACCTGTCTGTCCAGGGAGGGAAAAGAGTTCCTGGAAAAATACAGACAGCTGAAGAAAGAATGCCGGGAAAGGGATGATGAGATTTTTTCTAAAATTTTCAAGCAATAATAATCGATCTTTTCTTTTTTCCGACGCCCCTTATTTTGTGCAATTAGAACATGTTGCTGAACATCCCCATAAATTGTTACAAATTGTTACGGAACGTTACATTTGGGAAAAGTAATTTCAACCCATATGGGGTAAATGGGTGCAATGAAAAATATTGGTTTACGCCTAAGATTTACTTTGCTCGATGGGGTTCATATATACTATCATCCTGCTCCTGATCAAACAGGATTTGATTTATGACCAAAACAAATGATTGAGATGATGATTAAGATCGGGAGTTGGAAGTGACCAACGGTTTTAATGACACCCGGGGTAAATACGGGCCAATCGGGAAAATATTTTCTGCAGAAACGACAGCAGAAAACGTTTGACATTCAGATGATCGTTTTATACATGCGTTTGAAATTGATGGGGCGCATTTTGAGCATGCCGGCCATAACATTGTATTTTAATTGCGTCAGGGCGCATGTGAGCCAAATCACGGGGCATGAGTGTGATGTTGAGTTCAAGACACGCCCGGTAAACCATATTGCTGCTTTTTCCGGAAAAGGGTTTTTGGCGACCCAAAAGGAGGAAAAGGAGTGAAGCGACCATTATTACTTTTTGTTTTTTCAATATTGTTTTTCGCCCTTACGGGCGGGTGCTTTAAGCTGGGGCCTGATTTCGTAAAACCAGAAGTCGACATTCAAACCCCGGAAACTTACAGCAATGCAACCCCTTCGGAAAATCAAACACCCCTTCCGGAGGACCGCTGGTGGACCATTTTCGGCAATCCTGAAATCGACCGGCTTGTTGATGCGGTGTTTGCAAATAATCCGGACATTAGAATCGCTGCCGCCCAGATTCTGGAGGCCCGGTCAAGGTTCAAGCAAACCAGGGCGAGCCGTTTTCCTTTTGTCGGCGTCCAGGGCGGGTGGCAGAAACAGCACCAGACCATAACAAATCCACTCACAGGACGTGCGGAAGGGCTGACCACAGATACATGGGCATTGTCCATACCGGCTACATTTGAGTATGACCTGTGGGGCCGTCTGGCCCGGGCTGATGAGGCCGCGCAGGCCGATCTTCTGACGGCTGAGGAGAACCGCCGCACCATTGCCCAGTCGCTGGCAGCTGAAGCCATCGGTTTGTACCTGCAGATGGAATCTCTTGAAAGGCGGATTCAGGTGAATCAGAAAAGCCTTGACACCTATAGAAAGAGTCTTGATTTCGTGGACGGCAGATATAAGAGAGGTCTCACGCCCATGCTTGATGTCCGTCAGTCCCGGAGGCGCCTGGCCCAGGCAGAGTCGACGCTTCCTTCCCTTATTCAGGATCTGGGGATCATCCAGCAGCGGATAGCCATATTAAAGGGGGAATACCCGAAAACCAGGGATCCGAGGGCACATGACAAAGACTACTTCAAGGACCTGGTGCCTGTGCCGCCGGGTCTCCCTTCAGACCTCCTGAAGAGCCGGCCGGACGTACAGGCGGCTGAAGCCAGACTTCATGCCCTCTGCGCACAGATCGGTGTTGCAAAGGCAAATCGATTTCCGGCGATTTCGTTAACCGGCAGCTTCGGGTACGCGAGCACCGATCTGGACATTTTGTTTAAACCAGAGGCTGAATTGTGGAGCATTGCCGCAGGCATCACCCAGCCCCTGTTCGATGCGGGGAGGCTTTCAGCCGGTCAGCGGGGAGCCGAAGCCCGTTACGCCCAGGGACTGGCACAATATGCCAAGACCGTGCTTGCCGCTTTCTCCGAAGTGGAAGGGGCCCTCTTGACAAGAAAACAACAACTGGAGAAGAGGGAGCGGGTGGTTGTCTTTCTCGAAGAAGCCCGCGCAACACAGGGACAGGCCCAGGAACGGTATATGCGGGGGCTGACCAGTTATATTGTCGTTCTGGACGCGCAGCTGGCTAGATTTCTTGCCGAGGAGAATCTGATTCTGGTTGACCTGGCCATTTTTTCAAACCGGGTCCGGCTTCACCGGGCTTTGGGGGGCGGATGGTCGGATGAGGCGCTGGCAGCAGCTGATATTGATAGAGATGATAAGTAAAAACACTTAAATTCAGAATGAGAAAATACCCATGACACAGACAAAACGAAAGATAATCCAGGCCGTCATTGCTGTCGCGTTGATATTTTTAGGAATTGTCGGTGTCAGGGCAATGCTTTCCGGCAGAGAGGATCCGGAGAAAATAAAACCTCTGGTTCAGGTGCCCCTGGCCCGGACCGTTACCGTCAAGGTCGGGCAGCAAGAGGTTGTCCTGGTCGGACAGGGAACTGTAAAACCGGTTAATGAAATTCAGCTTGTGCCTCAGGTCAGCGGCAAGGTTGTCCGGATCTCACGCGCACTTGTAAATGGCGGCGCTTTCAGCAAAGGCGACCTGTTGTTATCCATTGACCCTTCTGATTATCAGATTGCCCTTACCCTGGCCAAAGCGCGTGTAAAGACAGCGGAAAGTCAGTATGAGCTGACAAATCAGGAAGCAGAAGCAGCCCGGTATGAATGGGACAAACTGCAGCCCGGCAGCAAACCACCACCCCTTGTGGCCAAAGAACCCCAGCTTGACGCGGCCCGGGCTTCACTTGACGGGGAAAAGGCGAATCTGAAAAAAGCGCGGCTGCAGCTTGACAGAACCCGTTTGGTTGCGCCGTTTAACGGCCGCGTCGGTAATGAAAACGTGGATATGGGCCAGTTCGTGTCACCCGGTCAGCCCCTTGCCACCCTTTATTCCACGGATGCAGCTAAAATTGTCCTGCCGATGGAAGACCGGGACCTTTTCTGGTTTCATGTTCCCGGGTTGACCCGGGGCGGCACGAAAGGATCTGAAGTAGACGTTTATAGTCAGGTGGCAGGGGTTAAGCGTATATGGCCGGGACGGGTGGTTCGTTCAGAGGGCAAAGTGAATGAAAGAACCCGTATGGTTGATGTTGTGGTTCGTGTGGAAAACCCTTATGCTCAAAGACCGCCCCTGGTGGCCGGGCTTTTTGTAGCCGTTCATATCAAAGGCCGGGTTGTTGAAAATGCCGTCTTCATTCCACGGGCTGCCCTGCGTTCGGGTGAGACGGTATGGGTTGTCGATGAAGACGGGCGGCTTGAATTCAGGAAAGTTGACGTTGCCCGGTTTTCCACCCAGGGGGTCATGATCCAGGGCGGGCTTTCAGAAGGGGAACAGGTTGTCATCTCACAGATCAAGTCTGTCAGTGACGGCATGCAGGTCCGGAATATTTCCATAGAGAGGGGGAATAAGTCATGAAAGGTGCTGTTGCCTGGTTCGCAGAAAATCACGTTGCCGCAAACCTTCTGATGCTATTTTTACTCCTGGCCGGTTTTGTCACCGCTTTTTCCATTAAACTTGAGGTGTTCCCGGAAACAACCCTTGATAGAATTACGATCACGACGGCCCCTTCCAACCATTAGGTAATTATCTATCCAATAATTAATCTTTAGAATTGAAAATATTATTATGATCCCACGTCAGTAGTAGTTAGAATCAAATATTTTAGGTATTATATCAGTTAAATCAATGAG
>JAUXCK010000300.1 GCA_030618925.1 Desulfobacteraceae bacterium | reverse complement strand
AGGAATATAATCGATTTTTCCTTCAAAGGCAGCTTTTCGCAGCGGCTGGCTGATAAAAAAAACTTTCATGGAAAAACGACTTAAAAAGGATTTATCATCCACATATTGTGCAAGGGTGAAAGACAGCATCTGATAGAGGGTAATATCCTGGATGGCTTCATTTTTGATCATGGCCCTGATCAGGTGCTGGGGTTCACCACAACCCGTGCCGATAAACACACGGCTGCCTCCCTTGATGGATGAAACAGCCTCTTCAGTATCCACGAGTTTATCCCTGTAATTGTCTTTTGACCAGACGGTACGATCCATATAAAGTTCTCCTTAAGCCCGTGCATGATTGAACATGGGTTGAACAGGATGACACTATATCAGCAAACTGATTATTTTGAAAGGTTCGATTTTTTTGACAGTTAAAGGAGAACCTGCGAGCGGGTGACCGTTTATGGATGGACACAAATCAGGCGTCGGGATGCCTCAGCCCCATAACCGTATCCAGGGATTCTGCTGTTACCCCGTAGCCTGCTTCTTCAGGAATGCAAAGGGCTGGTCCTGTTTCCCGTTCTTCTACCCAGGGATTGACGGTAATAATCTCGGTTGATTCTGCTGCAGCAAGCGCATCATCCATGGTTTGATTCCGCCCCAATTTTTGAATATTCATTCGGGTGGGGAACATGATAAAATATTTGCCGTTTTTATAGTCGCCAATGGCCTCTTTCGCCGATATCCATATTGAATCAACCGATTCCGTGCCGTCGTGCATACCCTCATGACCCTCGGGCGCCCTGGCCAGAAAAAAACGGGTGTCAAAGCGTTTGGGCGCCATTTCAGGTGTAATCCAATGCGCAAACAAAGTCAGCTGATCGCATGCAAGTTTCAGATTTTCCTTTTCTAAAAATTCCATCAGCGTCAGTTCGCCGCTGTTCAGCGGGTTCCGGTAACAATCCAGGGAAGCAAGATGGGACCCTGACACGACCTTATCGTCATCATTATGACGGGCCAGCAAAATGCCGCTTTCTTCAAATGTTTCCCGAATTGCAGCAACCATGGCCCAGAGCAATGAATCTTCGACCTTATCCGCCCCCGGGCAAAATGGTCGTAACCCCGGTTGCCTGTCGGTTTTATCGATTTTCCCGCCCGGAAAAACAAGTGCGCCTGATGCAAAATTGCTCCTTTCATGCCTCAGCACCATAAAAATCTCAATGCCTCCGGGGCGGTCACGTCCGATGACCACTGTCGATGCTGGAATCGGTGCTGGTGGGGTGTCTGTATCCATACGTATCCTGTGTGGTTTGTTATTCATGAGTGGATTGTCTTTCAACGCTTTGGATTTCTTTCTTGTTTTTTTCTCTTATGGCCTTTTGAAATGCGGCCGTATGCAGGTGGGCGGCAATATGAACCGGACTTTTTTCATATATCGGGTCCCATCCCCCGGGGTCGGCTTTGCAGAAGAACTGTGTTTCAAGGCCGATCCTGGCGCATGCGTCTTCAACCGGCAGACCCCTGAGTTTCTGGACAACATCCCATGTGGCACCGCACGGTGCACCCCTGACAACCTGTATCTCCTTAACAATCCCGTCCTTGATTGTCAGGCTGAACTCCGGCGCACCGAAATATTCCCCGTAAGTGTCAAGACAGTCCTGCCTTGCCAGCGCACATCAGGTGGGGGGGGTCAGTGACCAGTTTCCGTTTAATTTTTTACCGGATGCAATGACGGGGATTTTTTTGTGTCTGCAGATCATCTCCAGGTCATGGGAGAGATCCGGGTGTTTTAAAAAATCAAGAACAAGATCTGCATGAAAGTCCGCGGACAGATATTCACTCGTGTCATCAATAACAGGTGGCAGCGGCGTATCAATGGATATGATGTCAAGGTCAAAAAGGCCCTTGCCAAACCTTTTTATGCCGCTTATTTTGCTCTCTCCGCTTTTATTTTGCTGTAAAATCAGTATGGCTGTCTTTTTTTTCATTGTGATGTGTTTGTTCCCGTAAATGATGTCGCCCATGAGATGGGGCGGCTTGCCGGGCAGAACCCGGATCCTGCCGGTAAAACCCGGCCTTGCCAGTAGAAACAAGTGAGCCTAAAGGGGTTCCGAAATATCACACCCATATTTGGGATTCAACACCTATTTGATTGGCATGGCGTTAATGTCCTCTGGCGGTCAATGAATTCTGTTTATCATATTTACTTCATTCCCCGGGTGCGGGATGTTTGCCGGCCGGTTTTATAAATTGATTCAGAAATGAAATTTGTGAAATGACCATGCCCGTTAAAATCAATGCTGCGCCGGCAATCCCTTTGAGACCTAATTTTTCATCTATCATTATATAAGCATAAATGGCGGCGAACACAGGTTCCATGCAGAAGATCAGCGCCGTATGCGTCGGGCTGGTAAACCGCTGCATTGAGGTTTGAACCAGAAATGCAAAAATAGTGGCAAACAGCACGCAGATGATCAGGGCCCACAGGATTTCCGGGTGCCATATAAAAATATTGCCTTCATAAAAAAGTGATATGACACTGCTGAGAAACCCCACGGTACCGATTTGAAGGGTCGTCAACCAGAATATATCGCTGCGCCGGGCATACTTCCCGGTAAAAATGATGTGAAGCGATATGCAGACAGCGCAGATCCCCCCCAGGAAATCTCCCAGGTTTACACTTACCCCTTCATTGGTACACAGAAGGAACATGCCCACAGCAGCGAATAAGACGCCCCATTTCATGTTCACGGTGATGACCTGCCCGAACATGAGTCCGCCAATGATCGGCACAAACACGACGTTAAGCCCTGTGAGAAAAGCCGTGTTGGAAGCGGTTGTATAAACAAGTGCGAGGGTTTGAAAAGCATATCCGCCAAAGAGCAGTGCACCCAGAATCAATCCAGGTTTCACCAGGGATCGTTTAAATCTGCGTCTGGTGAGCAGGCACAGGGCAAAAAGAATAAAAAAGGCCAGGATAAAACGCTGGGCGAGAAAAAAAAACACCCCCACCTGTTCAACCGCTTCTTTAACAATCACAAACGTGATGCCCCAAAAAAAAGTGACGATGATGAGCAGAAAAACAGCACCTGATCTTTTTGAATTTTGAAGGTTGTTTTCCATAATTGTATTTAATATTTGCCATATCAGGATGACGTGCGCCAGAAACAAGAATTATAACTCCCGGTTGTCCCCTAATGCAAGTAAATATCCCGGCCTGTGGGAGACCCGTTTTGCACGGTCTGCAATTATATAAAAATTTGAAATCTCTTGTCATTTTGCTTGACCGATTGTATTTTTTTAATCTATTAGTAACAAAAAGACATTTTATGGCAACCCGTTTCGTGAATTTAAAAATTCTGTTTCACAGGTGATTTTTTGCATTTGGCGGACGTGTTTTTTCAGGCAACTCCCTAAACCCTATTCCAGGAATACCGACCATGCGAGATAAAAATGAACCCATCGAGATAAAATGCCTTAAATGCGGCCACACCCAGATTATCTACCTTCCGGATGAAGACATGCCCAAGTGTCCGGATTGCAATGTGAGAATGGTCATCAGCGAGCTGCTCGACGAGGGAAAGTCGTATTAGCTTGCCTGTTTGTTTTTTTCTATTTTGGAAGCCTGAATGTCAGGCTAAACTCATTAATGAAAAAGGAGGTTAAGGTATGAAAAGAATCACGGTATTCAGCATTGCAGTATTGGCGTTGACCCTCATCTGGTTTGGTGCATCCGCTTTTGGGGACGATATTAACCTGGCTAAAAAATCAACCATTGAACAGATTTTAAAACGGGGTGAATTACGTGTTGGTTTTGAATCCGGCTATATTCCTTTTGAGATGACGGATAAAAAAGGACGGTTTGTCGGGTTTGACATCGATGTGGCCAAAGAGATGGCCAAGGCCATGGGCGTAAAATTTGTTGCCGTGAATACAGCCTGGGATGGGATTATTTCATCCCTTTTGACAAAAAAGTTTGATATCATCATCAGCGGGATGACGGCAACACAGGAACGAAATTTGAAAATCAATTTTGCGGATCCTTACATTATCGTCGGTCAGACCATCATTTTAAACAAAAAATATGGAGATATGGTCAAATCGTATAAGGGTTTAAATAACCCGAAATTTATTGTCACTTCCAAGTTAGGCACCACCGGAGAGCAGGCGGTTAAGAAATACATACCGAAATGCACCTACAAGTCCTTTGAAACAGAAGCAGAAGCCGCACTTGAGGTCGTCACGGGAAAGGCAGCGGCCTATGTATACGACAAACCCAATTGTGTTGTTTTTATGGCGGAACAGGGAACAGACAAACTGATTTTTCTGGACGAACCGTTTACCTATGAACCCCTGGCATGGGCGATCCGAAAAGGTGGTTATGGAGAATTAAACCCCATTACGTGGCTACGGCGTATTTTACCTAATAAAGTGGCTTACTTGCAACATATGTCTCT
>JAUXCK010000343.1 GCA_030618925.1 Desulfobacteraceae bacterium | reverse complement strand
GTGGAGGTGGGGGATGATGAAAATCTGTTGCAGAT
The DNA here is from genome assembly GCA_030618925.1 of Desulfobacteraceae bacterium. Lineage (GTDB taxonomy): Bacteria > Desulfobacterota > Desulfobacteria > Desulfobacterales > SURF-7 > JAUXCK01. The sequence goes on along the minus strand of JAUXCK010000343.1, from coordinate 3,699 downwards.
GTTTGCCGATGCCTGTTTTTCCGTCCTTTTTATAGGCGTGGAAACGGTGAGAAAGGAAAGTCTTGAAGAGATCCATAAAGAGCACAATTTAAAATATGATATTCAAAAATGCATAAAGAGAATCTCCCGCTACGGCATTGTTCCCTATATTGGCTTGATCGTCGGTTTTGATAATGATGACGCCTCGGTCTTTGACGATCTCTATAATTTTCTAGATGAAACAGCCAGTCCTATTGCCGGTATCAGTCTGTTGAATGCCCCCCGAAATACACCACTCTATGAACGGTTGAAAAAAGAAGACCGACTCCTGGGGGATGATTTTTCCGGAGAATGGCAGTTAAACACTAACATTATCCCAAAACAGATGACAAATGGAGAGTTGGCAAGCCGTTACCATGACCTCTTTCAAAAAATTTACGATCCGGAACTTTTCAATAGCCGATTCAAGAGATGGCTGGAGCAAGTGGAATATTTCAACTCCATTTATACGAACAAAAAGAAAGACCGGAAACAACTCTTATATTTTTTTAGAATGCTTGTCTTCTTTCTTTTCCAGGCGGATTCAAATGTGCGGTCTGTTTTTTTTCACAATATCGTGCTCGCCTGGAAGACAAACCCCAGGCTGATGCGGCGTGCCTTTACCGTGTTGGCTCAGTATAAACATTTTTATTATTTTTTAAGAGAGTTGAGGGCTGAGGAACAAAGGAATTCGGACTAACGCATAATAGGGTCGTGAACTTTTAGATGTTCATCAAAAAATTTAAGTACGATGTTATCAACTTCAGTCAGTTTATTCCAACCATGCCCCGCCCCTTCAACAATATGAAAGGTCGCATCAGTGCCCAATTTCTTGAGAGCTTCGTATAATAACCGGCTTTGATGAACAGGAACAAACAGATCCCGGTCCCCATGCAGGATCAAAAACGGTGGACTGTCTTTTGAGACGTACGTGATGGGATTAGCAAGGGCAACTTTTGCAGGATTGTCCTGGATTGCCCCGCCGATCAGGAGTGACTCCGGCGAATCAGGGGCATCGTGAATGAGTCTGGCGCCCGGAGGCGCATGTTTGTCCATTTGTAAAAAGTCTGTGGGTCCGAAAAAATCGCATACTGCCTGGACCCGGCTTGAATATTCTGAATTTTCATCCGTACCTTCCAGTTTCTTGATGTCGCCGGAAGTCCCCAGCAATGCAGCAAGATGACCTCCGGCAGACGCCCCCCACACGCCAATCTTATCCGGATCAATATGGTATTCCGTTGCATGAGCGCGGAGCCAGCGAATAGCAGTTTTACAATCTTCAATTTGTGCCGGAAAGACAGCTTCATGGCTGAATCGATACGTGATGCCGGCTACGACATATCCGTGATCCAGCATTTGCCGCGGAACCCATTCTTTTGTTCCTTCAGTCCATGTGCCTCCGTGAATCCATACAATCATGGGCAAAAGGCCGGCGAGATTTTTTGGCCGGTATATATCCAGCATAAGATCTCGCCCGGATTTGCGGGAGTAAACCAAATCTTTTACAGAATCCCATCTTTCCAAGTGCACAGATGCAATACCTATTTCATTCCCTGGGGTTTTTTGTCAGGCTCAAAATTGTTTTTTGCAGCCCAAAAAGTCGGCAGATGCAGCAGCATGTATAAGAGACTCCTTCTGTGCTCCCATAGCCGTCCTGTAAATCTTTTTCGCCATTCCCGGTCTGAATAGAATCTTTTGACATGTTCATTATAGAGCTGGTCGAGTTCTTCCTTTGAACCGATTCCTTTTGGCACAAATACGAAGTTCAGGCAATTCATTTTCCGCCAGTCATTGTCGAAGGTACCTTTTTCAGATATTGTGCCCCATAAAGGGGCCCCTGGAAACGGCGTAAATTTAGACATGTTCATGTCGTCAAGCCCAAGGGACAGGACAAAATCGCTGGTTTTTCGGATCGACTCCTCCGTCTCCCCGGGAAGTCCCATCATAAACAAGCCCTTGGTCCTGAGCCCATTGGCGTGGATTCGCCTGATTGTGTCCTTCACCTTTTCAATTTTAACGCCCGGTTTATGGATTTTCATTAAATCAGAGTCGCCTGTTTCAATTCCCAAAGAAAGTTGCAAAAAGCCGGCAGCTTTCAGCATTTTCAATAACTCATCATCTGCGTGTCCGACGCGTACTGCACAGTTGAACTGCATGGCCAGCGGCTTGGAAATCAACATGCCACACAAATCGGCAATTCGCTCTCGATGTGTCGTAAACAGGTCATCATAGATATTGATATGCTTGACTCCGAAATGCTTTTTCAGATACCGCATGTGCTCATAGACATATTCAGCGGAGTTGTACCGAAACCCGTGTTTGAATACCGACCTGTCGCAGTAAGAACACTGGTACCGGCATCCACGGCTTGTGATCATTGTGGCGCCGGGAGTCAAAATATAACTGAACAACGGAAGATTATACCCCTTTGGGAATCCTCGGAGCTTTTCGTATGCCGGAAAAGGAAGTGTGTCGAGATCAGGGATCTGGGCGCGTGGAGGGTTGGTAACAGACCGGTCCCCGTTTCTCCAGACCAGACCGTCAATCCGTTCGGGGTCTTGCCCTGCCGCCAGTTCCGACATGGTGACTTCACCTTCCCCCATGCAAAGGAAATCGATATCCTTAAAGCTATTGAGCAGGGTATCGCCCATTGCCGAGATATGGACTCCTCCGAAAACAATCTTAACCTGCGGACGGATGCTTTTTATTCTCTCTGCAATATCATAGCCGTCAAGGAAGCCTGAAGTTGTTGCGGACAAGCCTACTAAATCAGGGGCATGGGCAAGTATGGCCTTTACATTGGAATCAGGATCTGCAGGTGCTTTTGGCCCGAGGCAATCATAAACAAAAACCTCATGTCCTTTTCCCTCAAGATACGCTGCAATCGAAAGGAGACCTAACGGCGCCATCCGATTTGCTGTCGCAGTGATGTCCTTTTTTCCCGGAACCCAATTGGAACCGGCCGGATGCACAAGTACTATTCTCATGACAAATTAAAAAGGATGTTCTTTAGGTTGCCTGAATGAGTGAAGTGATATGACGTTCCATGCAACGTTAGGGGCAATGTCATTAACTAAAGAATGTTTGGATCATGTTGTGGGGTAGCGGTAGTTCTATTATTCTTATCAAAATTAATTGCTTTGGATTTATAGCGATTCGTCCAGTATGTCCAGACATTATTTTTCCGGGAAGAAGTTTTATGTTCCGGAGGAGGGCCATACGAAATATTAACGGCTCGTTTGCTCATCCCCACTCTTATGACACCTTCTCGAATGGCTTTGATCTCTTTCTTATTCAATCCTTTTGTGAGTTGAGTAAAGTTTTTTTCTGTAAACATTAATTCCATATAATCTGCAACTGACTTTCCGGGATGATACTTGGCATTGAAATTCACATAGAATTTTTTCCCATCATTTTTCGTAACAAATGAAATGGATTGTTTCGATCCACCCCGCCATCTTCCTTTAACGGGTTTTGCAAGTTCGACATCCGTAACTTCGGTCCCGACCGGTATTATATTGCCGGACTTATAATTGATACACCAAAGAGAGTTTTCTTTCCCGGTTTCATACCATATGTTATAGGCGACATAGCGTTTTTTGCTTTGAGAGTCAGAAAAAGCATCGGTGCTTATATTTATGATTAAAAATATAACAATACATGAAAGGATTGATATCCTGC
>JAUXCK010000007.1 GCA_030618925.1 Desulfobacteraceae bacterium | reverse complement strand
GGCATTGCGCAGGGCGTGCTTGAAGAGGATTTTACCCCATCTCAGTCCCTTGGCCCGGGCGGTGCGAATATGGTCCGAAGCCAGAACCTCCAGCATCCCGGAGCGAGTCAGGCGCATAAAAGCCGGGGTGGTTGAATTGGAAATTTTAAGACCGGTTTGCTGCCACAGGGCCTGCTCCTTTGTATGGGTGCCGCTGTCATCCCCCCGGGACACAAAAGAGGCATTTGATTTTGCTATTTTTTCCAGCGCCTGTGCTGCATTGGCACATCCCTTTATCCCGGCCGGATCATTTTCAGGCCCGATGATGACAAAATCATTATGCATCACGGCATATCGTTTTGTTCCATATCCGTCTTTGATGAATTTTTTCTCTCTTGATTTTGCATGTACAAATATGACATCGACATTGCCGTCGATACCGTCCCGGATCGCGGCGCCTGTTCCCTTGGCAATCACCTTTACTTTAACGCCGGTGTCCTTTTCAAATTCAGGAAGAAGGACATCGAGCAGCCCTGACGCCTGGGTGCTGGTGGTGGTGGACATGCTGAGAACGGGTTCACCGGCATGGACCGGTCCGAAAAGCAGCATAAGTGTCGACCCGATAAAAATGGCTGAAATGGACCCGATTTTTTTCATAATTTTCTCCTAAATTGACCTGATCGTTAATAATAAAATCAAAGACCCCCCGTCTCCAGATGAAATCGCTTAAGACACATGTTCCATTTTTCCAAGGAATTTATCTGCCATATTTGTTATGATGAGTCAAGCATTTTTATAATTTTTGAAAAAAAGATCTAATAATTACTAATAATTACTAAAAATAACCATAATCCATCAATAAATTCGGGTGAAAATAGACATTGAAAAGTGAATCCAAATAACGGATAGTGGTGCAAAGGGCCAATGAAGCCCGCGCATTCAATTTTTGTTGCCGTTAAACATAAAATGCCTGTTGCCTGACAATCCACAATGGTCAAATCCAAGCCTAAACATCTGAATTTTCTTTTTAACAGGGTAGAACTGGCAGGGTCCCTCGGAGACCTCGGCACCCTCCTGCCCATCACAATCGGTATGATTCTGCTCAACAAGTTGAGCCCCACGCCGGTATTTCTTGCATTTGGACTTTTTTATCTCCTCACAGGGGTCTATTACCGGCTCCCGGTTCCGGTTCAGCCGCTGAAGGTCGTGGGGGCCATTGCCATTGCTTATCCAAATCAAATCACAGAACCGGTGATCGGCGCAGCCGGGATTATATTCGGCGGACTCATGCTGGTGCTGTCGCTGTCCGGAACGGTGGACAGGATTTCAAAGTTGTTTACCCCCCCGGTGGTCCGGGGTATCCAGCTGGGGCTTGGCTTGATATTTTTGCGGAAGGGAATCGACCTGATCGTCACACCCAATCTTTTTATGTCAGGGGTGGTCGGGAAATTTTCTGAATATCATGTAAACATTGCTGTGGGGTGTGCGGTCTTTGTTCTTATTCTGTTTCTCCTGGATAATAAAAAGATACCGGCAGCGCTGTCGGCGGTGGCAGCAGGCATCATCGCCGGGATCGCCCTTGGCGGGTTAAGCGGCCGGTCCTTTTCTGTTGGCCCCACAGAAATTCGTTTCATATTGCCGTCAGTGCATGAATTCTGGATCGCGTTCACTATGCTCATTTTGCCGCAGATCCCCCTGACCATCGGGAACGCATGTGTGGGTACCAGCGATACATGTGCGACGCTTTTTCCGAAAAGTCCTTTTCTGGGAAAGGCAAAGGCGGGCAGATTTGCACTGACCATGGGACTTGTTAATTTCCCTGCCGCTTTTTTTGGTGTCGTTCCCATGTGCCACGGCACGGGCGGTCTTGCCGCCCATTACCGTTTTGGGGCCAGAACGGGCGGCGCACCCATCATGATCGGAATTGTGTTTATTATACTGGCGCTGGGGTTCGGGGAACTGGGGTTTACGATTCTTACACTTATTCCGAATTCCGTACTTGGGGTGCTTCTGATTTTTGCAGGGCTGGAGCTTTGTCCCTTGATCAGGAGCCTTAAAACAAATGAGGAATATTTCGTGGCCCTTCTCATTGCCGGCATTGCCCTGGCCGTACCCAATATGGCGTGGGCATTTGGCGCAGGGATGATGGTTGATTTTATTATCCGGCGGCGCGGAATCAGGATTTAGATCATGTTAAATCAATTACATCAGGTACCCATAAAGGAGGGAGAGCAAATGAAGGATATGAACAGCATGTTGAAAAAGACATCTTCAAGGCGAACGTTTCTTGGCCAATCCATCAAGACCGGATCTGCACTGGCGCTCCTGCCGCTGTTAAGCTGCACCGGGGGTGACAATCCAACAGCGGAGATCTCTTCCCATAAGGTGAAAGAGGATACCTGGGACAACTCCGGAAGAAGTGTGAAGGAGAGAATCGGTGGCAACGGGGCGGAAAGGGTTCTTCTAAAAAACGGTCTCCTGGTTGATGGCACCGGAGAAAAGGCCTTTTATGGTGATCTGCTGATCAACAGAGATAAAATTGAGGCAATAACCCCTCATGATCTGCAGTTTGACGGGAAAGTGATCGATTGCACCGGGCTGGTGATTGCACCGGGATTTATCGACATGCACTCACACATGGACTGGGTTCTGCCTATTGAGGGAAAACCAGAGCTAAAGGTGCCGTTTACGGCTCAGGGTGTCACCACCTTTGTGGCAGGCAACTGCGGTTTTGGCGTTGCAGGCTTTAAAAAAGACAGTAAGTACATGGATATGCTCAAGAGAAGGACGGTAGGCCTTTATGATCTCTCCTGGCATACCATGGATCAATATTTTACTTACCTTAAACGCAAAGGGATGAGTCATAACCTGGTAAATCTTTCGGGCTATGGCACAACAAGGGCATCCATAAGGGGATTTGATGCCACGCCCCTGAAACCGGATGAGCAGAAGGAGCTCCTGTATCTTCTTGAGGAAACCCTCGAGCAGGGAGCCGGCGGTGTGTCACTTGGGCTTCAATATGAACCGGGTGTGTTTGCCAAAATGGATGAACTGGAGCAGGTGGCCAGGCTGGTCAGGAAAAAGGACAAGATTCTCACCGTGCACATGAAGGCCTATTCTTCCCTTTCGGGTACTTATCCGCTTGAGGTGTTCGGCCGGCCGCACAATCTTCTTGCCATCGAAGACATGCTGGACATTGCCAGAAAAACGGATGTAAAGCTGCAGTTGTCCCACCTTATTTTTGTGGGCAAAAAAACCTGGGGAACCTATGAGGAGGCGCTCGGCCTCATTGACGAAGCCATCAAAGACGGGGTGGACGTAAAATTTGACACCTATGCTTACCATTGCGGCACATCAATTATAAATGTATTCATGCCGGAGTGGTTTCTCAGTCGCATGCCCCAGGTCTATGAGGATAAAAAGGCCCTTTGGAAGGTCTATGGAGAACTTCAGGTGATTAAATTCCTGCTGGGGTTTGGATATGACGATATCCAGATCACAAAGGCCAATGTCCCGGCACTTGAAAAATACAACGGGCTTTTCCTTGGGGAGATTGCAAAAAAACGCGGCATGAGCGCCTTTGACAATTTTATTGATTTTGCCAAAAAAAGCGGGGGAAGGGCGCGGGTCCTCAACCACCGGTACAGCAACCTGGAGAATATTCTGGAGATGATGAAACACCCTGCTTCTTTGTATATGACAGATGCCACCATTGCTCTGGAGGGTGTGCAGAACCCGGGTGCATTCGGCAACTTTCCAAGATTTCTGCAGTATGCGAGGGATTATAACCTGCTGAGCCTTGAAGAAGTCATCCATAAGATGACGGGCGCTTCCGCAGAGCGGTTTGATGTCAAAGACAGGGGTGTTCTGAAAAACGGGCTTGCTGCGGACATAACGGTTTTTGACTGGCAAAGGGTCAAGGACAACAATACGGATCATAAAACAGATAACCGACCGGATGGCATAGAAATGGTTTTTATCAATGGGAAGCAGATTGTAAATGGTCGGAACATCGATTCAAATGTCAACGCAGGTGTTGTGGTCTGATGGACTTGAAGAGAAATTTTAATCAAAGTCGCAGATATTATCCTGCGTATCAAGTAAATGGATAAGGAGGAGCGTCATGACAGAAAAGCAAATCCAATGTAGTTATTGCGCGCGCAAGCGCTGTTTTGTAGGAGATCTCAGCCAGGCACCTGATTTTTGTCCTACCCTGACCGAGAAGGGCATTATCAAGGTGTCCAAGGAAAAGCTCAAGGAACCGGAAAACCAAAAAATGGCCCAGGATGTTGCTAGGACCTGGAAGGATTACGGTAAACTCACCCGGATTGAGGAGACGGTTCTTTATGCAAAGCTTCAGGGCCACCGGAAACTGGGGGTGGCCTTTTGTGTGGGGCTGGCCCAGGAAGCAGAGCTTTTTACAAACCTTCTTTTCAACGAAGGCTTTGAGGTGGTCTCTGTCTGCTGCATGTGCGGGGCGCCTTCGTCTGATGACGTGGCGCTTCCTGAAGAAGAAAAAATCATGCCCAATATCCGACAGCCCATGTGTAATCCCATTGGCCAGGCCGCGCTGCTGGATGCTGAAGACTGTGACCTCAGCATTCTTCTGGGGCTTTGTGTAGGAGATGACGTCCTTTTTATTAAGCACTCCAAGACCCCGGTAACCGTGCTTGCGGTCAAGGATCGGGTTTTGGCCCATAACCCTCTGGGCGCGCTTTACACAGCCCGGAACATGTATACGCGGCTGAATACCCGAAAACCCAAGCTGGATGAACCAAAGGCATAGCGGGGGGCATTAATTTTTTTCTTTATGTTAGGGCAATGTTGTCATGTTTCATGAAAGTGCCCCCTTTCATGACCATTTTGACATGGTCTACCGCATCGATATGAGTGAGTGGATTACCCTTTACGGCGATCAAATCAGCAAGTTTTCCTTTTTCAACCGTCCCGATTTTATCCTGCATATCAATGATGCGGGCGTTGATGGCCGTGGCCATCATCAGGGTATCATAATTGGAGATGCCTGCAGAAGTATAATGCCTGAGTTCATCTGAATACCGGCCGAAAAAACCAGTGGATGTCCCGCCGATGTCGGTACCCGCACCGATGGTTGCGCCCATGGCATGAAGTTTTTTCAGGTTCGCCATTGCCTTTGGAAATTTATCCTTGGCATACGTGTTATCGAACTGGAGATCCTCATATTCTTCTTTGCTGAGGGCTTTTTTTTCCATATTCAGAGTGTTCTGGATTCTCGCAGACATTTGTTTAATGGCCTCAGGCATGAGGTATTCTTCTCCCCGGTCTTTGATTAACTTGAGGATATCGGTGAGGACAAAGGAATCCCCGTAAATCATCATCGTGGGCATCATGGCCATGTCCTGCTTCATGAATTTGTCAACATACGTATCGGGTATGACCTCATCCGTGGGCATATGTTCGAGGGTATGGAAGCCAAGATCAACCCCTTTTTTGAATCCACTGAGAAGCGGTTCGTGCAGTGCACATTTGATGCCGTGGTTTTTACCTGTTTCGAGAATGGCCCTGTATCCTTCATCCGTATGATTGGGTAATTTTCTCGTAGAATAGGAATAGGGGTGGTCCTGTTGAAGTGTTTTCAGCCACTGGGCGCCAAGTTGAATCATTTTTTCGCTCGCAGCCCGGATCTCTTCAACAGTTGTGGGGCGTTCAGCATAGTTGCCGCCAAGGATTTTTTTAATAACAGGGTTGGTAAAGTATGGCGCCTTCTCCGGGGCGCCCAGCCTGTCACCGTCTCTTGCTGCGATGGGCGACAGGGAGCTGATCACCCTGGGTCCCGGTATGTCATTATTATCCGACAATATTCTGAACTTGTTAATTTTTCCCGGAAAACCGCCCACATCTCTAACCGTCGTGACGCCGTTCATAATACAGTTTTTAAAATTGATTGCGATCTGCGGGTTCATCTGCGTCAGCGTGTTGTAATTTACGCTGTACATAAAGGGAACCGTCACATGAACATGATTGTCGATAAATCCCGGCAGGAGGGTGAGACCGTCAAGATCGATTATTTTATATGCCTTGAATTGTGAGAGATCACCTCTCCGCTCAATGCCCTGGATCTTACCCTTTTCTATAATGAGAACCTGATTTTTCTGGAGCTTATTTGATATGCCGTCAAACAGGGCAAAGTTGTGCAGCACAATTTTTGGAAATGACACACCTTTCCAGTCTGATGCGGCCTGACACCCCGAAAAGGTGCTCAGGCCGGCTGTTCCGATTATCAGCCCTGATGAAATAACAGCAGATGTTTTTAAAAAATCCCTACGGTTCAATCGTGTCGCCTCACTGGAGATAGTGTCAATGAAGCATGAGTTGTCATCTGATTTTTTCATATCTCCCCCCAATCCGGGAAACCCGGAACCCAAAAGGCATTATTAGAGAAGCCCAAAGCCCTGAATGGTATATTCGAATGATGCCGTTCCTTGACCGGCAGACCGATCAGGATGCAGGTCAACGCGGGTGAACCCGCTATTTTGGCCCCATCCGAAGCGCACCGTCCACGCGAATCGATTCTCCGTTCATCATTGGATTTTCAATGATTTGCTGTGCCATCATCGCATATTCATCCGGCTGGCCAAATCTGTTTGGAAAAGGTATCTGCGCTGACAGAGAGTTTCTGGGTCCTTCCGGCAAAGCCATCATCAAAGGGGTGGCAAATAGACCGGGGGCAATGGTGCACACCCTAATGCCGGACCGGGAAAGATCTCTTGCAATGGCAATGGTCATGCCCACAATACCACCTTTTGAAGCAGAATAAGCGGCCTGCCCGATTTGGCCGTCCCAGGCTGCAATAGAGGCCGTATTCACGATGACGCCCCTTTCTCCATTGTCATTCGGCTCATTGTTCTGCATGTGAAAAGCAGCCAGGCGGATTGCGTCAAAGGTTCCGATAAGATTGATGTCTATGATTTGTTTAAAAACATTTAGATCATGAGGTCCATCTCTCCCAACAGTCTTCATGGCCATGCCGACACCGGCACAGTTTATCAGGATATCGATTGATCCAAATTTTTCCAGGGCAAGGTCTATGGTGGCCTGGACCTGGTCGGTCTGTGTGACATTCACCAGTGAAAATGCGGCCCCTTCCCCGAGTTCCTCACATACGGCGTCTCCCTTTTCCTTGTTCATATCTGCAATGATAATTTTTGCTCCCAGGCTGTGGAGGCGTCTTGCCGTTGCTTCTCCCAGTCCACTGGCACCCCCTGTAATGATTGCTGCCTTGCCATTAATGTCCATGTTCGTTTTCTCCTTTTTAAGTAAATAGTGCATCCGACGGGTCGGAACTTTCTGAAATATTAAAACAATTATATAGTTCCGGTTGTTGTGTCAAGCAATATGGATTGCCTTTCCTGAAAAAAATGCGCATGACGGGCCTATCCCGGTTTTGTTCAATATGACGTCTGGTTGGCGGATGAGATAAAAATAACATTTGACAAATACAGGCATCATCCTGCATATGCAGGATAGCGGTAGACAGGTGGGGATATAAACGAAAGGATAGAATCCATGGCCCGGGAAAAAGATGTTGTATTGATTTATTTTGAAGACAATCCCATAGGGTTTGCCCGTGTTGAGGATATTTCGCCGGATGCCAAAAAGGACTGGTTTCATATAAAATTGCTCTTGCTCCAGCTGCCTCTGCAAACCGTTACCTGGATTTTGAGGGACATTTATATTGATGGCGCCGAATTCACCATGAACGGAAAGAGAATGCGGATGGAACCGGTGGTTGGCCCGGATGACACGGAAGAATCAGGTGTTGGTGAAAAAGAGGATGAAAAAGAGATGGATTCCAAGCCCCCGTCTAAAGTCATATCCCTGAATGATCGAAAGCCGAAGTAAATAGAAAACAGATCATGGCATCCCAAACACAAATCGTTATTTCAGCTTCCCGGCGAACAGACATTCCCGCTTTTTACATGACGTGGTTTATGGGGCGGATCGAGAAAAAGTTTTTTGAGAAGATTAATCCGTTTAATCAGAAAAAATCGGTCGTCCATGCGACGCCGGATCATGTTCACACAATTGTTTTTTGGTCCAAGAATTTCAAGCCGTTTCTTTTGGGAAGATTTGGTGAAAAACTTCAGAAAATGGGGTATCACCTGTTCTTTAATTTTACAATTAATTCAGATTCATCGCTGCTGGAACCCAATGTGCCTCAGCTTTCGGAGCGCCTGGATCAGTTGAAAGAGCTTTGCAGCCGATTCGATCCCCGGACTATTTACTGGCGCTTTGACCCGGTGTGTTACTACAGGGATCAAAGCGGCCGGACGAATAACAACCTGGGTGATTTTTCACTCATTTCCAACCATGCTGCAGAAACCGGGATAGGGCGGTGTGTGACCAGCTTTATGGACCATTATCCGAAAATCAAAAGAAGGGTGTCGCTCCTTTCAGGGGTTTCATTTATTGATCCTGCGGTTGATAAAAAGATTGAGGTGTTGGGCTGTATGGAAAAAGAACTGGCGGAAAAGAAAATCCATTTATATGTTTGCTGTGAAAAAGAATTAATGGATGCTTTGCCGGGCAGTTCATCCATCAGAGGCAGTTCATGCATCCCCAGTGATGATCTGGTTGCGCTTTTTGGCGGCACCCTCTCCCTTGCAAAGGATCCGGGTCAGCGGGTTAAAGACGGCTGCGGTTGCAGGGTGTCCATTGATGTCGGAGGGTATCAACAGCACCCGTGTTTTCATAACTGTTTGTTTTGTTATGCAAATCCAACGGGGAGGCCGGCCCCCTCCCTATTGTAAAACGCCTGGTCCAAAGGACCGGGTTTTAAAGTCAAAATACACACTATCATGAAAATCGGCCCTGTTCGACTCGACAACAATTTAATTCTTGCACCGCTTGCGGGAATTACCAACCTTCCGTTCAGACTGCTGGCAAAAGAGGCAGGATGCGGGCTGGTGTATTCAGAGATGATCAGCTCAAACGGGTTGATCCATCATTCCCGGAGGACTGAGAAACTTATGGACAGTGTGCCCCGGGAAAAGCCCCTTTCCGTTCAGCTTTTTGGCGCATCCCCTCATATTATGGCCGAAGCGGCAGGGATTGTTGAATCCTCAGGCGCAAGTATACTGGATATCAATTTTGGCTGTTCGGTGAAAAAGATAATAAAAACAGGCGCAGGCGCTGCCTTAATGAGAACGCCCGATATTGCCGAGGCGGTGATCAAAGCCGTTCGAGGGGCGGTTAAGATACCGCTGTCCATCAAAATTCGCTCCGGCTGGGATAGATCCGGCAGGCAGGCTTTTGAGCTTGCACGAATCGCCGAAGATTGCGGTGTGGATGCCATTGCCGTTCATCCGCGCACGGCCACGCAGGGGTTTGGTGGTGTTGCCGACTGGTCTTTGATCGCTGCAATAAAAAAGCGGGTTTCCATTCCAGTCATGGGAAACGGGGATATCGTAACCTGCCGGGATGCGGTCAGGATGCTTGAAACCACAGGGTGCGACGGCGTCATGATCGGACGGGCCGCCATTGGAAATCCGATGATTTTTTCACAGGTTCTTTCCTGCATGAAAAATGAACCGGAACAAGCAATCGACCTTGAGCGCCGTTTCGCTTTGATACACCGGTTTCTTGATGCTTCGATCCAATATTTTGGGGAAGATCATGCCTGTAAAATGATGCGCAGCAGACTGGGATGGTTTGTAAAAGGGCTTCCCCTCGCCAAAAAATTTAGGGAATCAATCAAACAGGTGTCTAGCCGTGACCAGGCGGTTGATTTGATTGAACAGTATAGGGAAGCACTGATTAATCATTCTGGGGTTTAAGACAGGCGTTTTCGTCAACCCTGCCGTTTATAATATATCCTTCAGATGTATTTGATTGAACGCCGGATATTTTGATTGCCCCTGTTTTCTGCCCGGGGATATAGAAGCGGTGGCCGCCCTGCCCGTTTATGATTTCACCGGCGCCGAAAACAGATAGAAGGGCGCCGTTTCTTATCCCTGCGTTCTGGCCCGCCTTTATGGTTATCTTTTCATCGTCAATGGATTCCACGTAGGTTTTAAATGGCTGCTCATCCATCTGATAGCAGATTTCCTCGCCTGCCTCTCTGGCCAAAAAAATTAATGCTTTTTCTATGATTTTCAGTGGGGGCGCTGTATTTTCTGCTCCCAGCCTGTCATAGACGGTTTTATTGACTTTGGTCTTTCTGGAAAAAAATTCATCCAGCACTTTTGTACCGGTTTCTGTATCATAGATTTTTATATTCATGGTGACATAAATAGATCGCTCAACCCTTACAAACAACCAGACGCCGCTGGATTTTTCTTCCTTGTAAATATTTAATATGGCGCCGATGACGATGGCGTTCAGGCCCAGTTGCCTTCCGGTTTGGGCCAGCAACAGGTTGTCGATGTTGCCGCTGGGCAGCTTTGGGATGCTGGCCAGCACATCGGGGATATCACCCTCGTTATCACTGATATAGAGTAACTCAGGGCAGCTTTTATCCAGGCGTGCATTCAGGTTCTGGTTGAACACAATTGAGAATTGAGGGTAGTCGTGGTTTGAAACATTTATAAATGGAACCAGCATAATTTTTTTGTTAAACCGGCTGACAGAGGTGATAAATTTTCCGGAAAGTTTGTCAAACGCTCTGTCGGTGGAAGATCCGTGCGTACAGCCGCTTAAAAGGGGTAAACCCGCCAACAAAAATATTCCGGCTAAAATTGCGGTGCATCGGGACAGGCACACATTAAAAGAACAACACTTCATTTTTCCCCCTTGTATTCAGCAACAACCGTGGAGGTCATTCCCCCCCTTGCTGTAAAATGACCGGTGATGGACATATATTTGGGTGATGTGACCGACACAAGGTCATCAAGAATTTTATTGACCACATGCTCATAAAATATGCCCACATTTCTGTACTGAAGCAGGTAGTATTTTAAAGATTTGAGCTCTATAATTTTTTTATCTGGCGTGAAACAGACAGTGATGCATCCGAAATCCGGCAGGCCGGTCATGGGACAGACGGAGGTGAACTCCGGTTGTTTAATGGTAATATCTATATCTCTCCGGGTCTGGTATTGATAATCAATGGGATCGAGCATGTCGATGGTCAGTTTATCAATATTTTCGATCTGGTATGGTATTTTTTTTTCAAATGCGTTGCTCATGGCCCCCCCTGGATGAAAGTCGGGATGTTTTCAGGTCGTCTATTTACCATGGATGATCAGGGATGAACACAAAAAAGAATTCAGGTAATCCTGTGGGCCAGGTGAAATAGGGCCTTGACTATAAGGTGCCTATCTGTTAACAGTTCAAAATAACTCCCAAATTGAATGATTCCCGGGTGTGCGGCAGGTGGATCGACAAATCAAAGGTTCAACAGATGAAGCCCCTTTTTAAAAGGGAATATAGATAAAGACTGAAAAGGGAATAAAAATGGCGTCTATAGATGAACAGGTATTGAGAGCAACAAAGGAAATCGTTGTCAAGTTCATTGAAGTGGGCAGGGTCTCCCCTTCAAAAGTTGATGAATTATTTAAGCAGATTTACAATACGGTCAATGCATCTGTTAGAGGGGCTGTACCGCCTGGGAAGATGCCGGATGGGGAATGACAGAGTCCCTTTTTCAATTGTTCTGCCTCAATGAAAGCGGGCAAGACCTGTGACAGGCGTTTTTTGCCGCTAATCATCGAAACAACAGGGCTTGATGATCAGTGTGCCTCCGCCCAGTTTTCCCCCCATGCCAGGTTCACTTTGAGGGGAACCGAAAGATCCCAGATGCCTTCCATGATCTTTTTGACATGGTTTTTGACATGGTCCAGTTCATCAGAAGGGACTTCAAAAATAAGCTCATCATGAACAGTGAGCAGCATGGCGGATTTAAGGCCCTGCTTTCTGAAGCGGTCATCTACTTTGATCATGGCCAGTTTAATGAGATCCGCAGCCGTACCCTGAATCGGGGTATTAATGGCAATCCGTTCTGCAAACTGGCGCAGATTCCTGTTTTTGCTATCAATATCCGGTAGCAGACGGATTCTGCCGAGCAGGGTACTGGTCTGTTTTGTGTTTCTTGTCTCGGCGGTGGTGTGTTCAATAAACTGCTTCACGCCCTTGTATCTTGAAAAATAACTGTCAATATAGGTTTTGGCCATTTTCTGGCTGATGCCGAGATTTTTTGATAAGCCAAACGGGCTCATGCCGTAAATGATGCCAAAATTGATCGCCTTTGCCTGGCGCCGAACTTCAGGCGTTATCATAGATGGAATGAGCTGAAACACCTCGTTGGCAGTCCGCGTGTGGATATCCTCATCGTTGTTAAACGCCTGAATCAGAATCCGGTCATTGGAATAATGGGCCAGTATCCTGAGCTCAATTTGAGAGTAGTCGGCTGAAACGAGACACCATCCCTTTTTTGGAAGAAATGCACGACGAATTTCCAGGCCCTCATCATTGCGGACAGGGATATTTTGAAGGTTGGGATTGGAGCTGCTGAGGCGGCCGGTGGCCGTGACGGTCTGGTTGTAAGACGTATGAATACGGCCCGTTTCCGGGTGAACCAGATCAAGCAGGGCGTCTGTATAGGTGGATTTCAATTTGGCAAGGGTCCGGTGTTTCAAAACAAGGGCCGGCAGTTCATGAAGTTCTGAAAGATTTTTCAAAACATCCACATCCGTGGAATAGCCGGTTTTTTTCTTCGTTTTTTTCTGAATCGGAAGATTCAGTTTTTCAAACAGAATCTTGCCGAGCTGCTGAGATGATCTGATGTTGAACGTTTCTCCGGCCTGAAGCGTTATGTCCTTTTCAATCTGATTCAGCTGCTGCTCGAGAGACACAGAGAGCGTATGGAGCTTTTCCTCATCCACCCGTATGCCCTGCATTTCCATTCGCATGAGGACGGGCACCAGCGGCATCTCCACGGCGTCAAGCAGATTCAGCAATCCAGCCGTCTCCAGCATGGGCCGAAGTTTTTGAAAGGCCGAAAATGTGATGTCCGCGTCCTCACAGGCATAGGGTACGGCCTTATCAATCGGCACCTCTGAAAAATTTATGGCCTTGCTGCCTTTGCCTGTGACCTCCTGGTATGTGATCATGTGATGATCCAGAAAATCCAGGGCGATCCGGTCAAGACCATGGGCCCGTTTCGAGGGATTGATCAGGTATGAGGCGAGCATGGTATCAAATACAACGCCCGACAAGTCGGCCCCGTGACGCAGGAGAACCATCCAGTCATATTTGATATTCTGGCCGATTTTTTTGATGTCGGGATTGTCCAGAATGGGCTTCAAACGGGTCAACACCTCCGCACATTCAAGCTGTTCAGGTGCATCAGGATAATCATGACCTACAGGAATATAAAAGCCCTCATCCTGTGTGCATGAAAAAGAGAGACCCACAAGTCTGGCCTCCATGGGGTTTTTTGAGGTGGTTTCCGTATCCAGCGCGATATATTCAGCCTTCTCAAGCCGTGTGATCAGGTTTGTCAGGTCCTCAATCCGGGTGATGGAATGATATGTTTTATTAGAGAGATCTGTTTCATGGGGAATGGTCTGTTGCAGCTGTCGGAATTCCAGTTCTTTGAATAATTTTAAAAGAACAGCATTGTCCGGTGCGGGCAGCTTAAAAAGGGGCGGGTCGAATTCAATGGGTGCGTCTGTATCAATGGTGACCAGGACACGGCTTAACAGGGCCTGATCCTTAAAAAGGATAAGATTTTCACGCTGTTTTTTTTTAGTGATGGTGTCAATCCGGTCATACAGGTCCGTCATGCTGCCAAATGTCTGGATCAAAGAGACGGCGGTTTTCGGCCCGATCCCGGGGACGCCCGGGACATTGTCTGCAGTATCTCCGGAAAGGCCCATCACATCGATGATCTGAGAGGGGTCAAGCGTGAAGGATTCCCGGATCGTTGACAGATCCGTCAGTTTATCCTTCATCGGGTCCCAGATTGTGGTATTTTCCGTCACAAGCTGTATGAAGTCCTTGTCACCGCTCACCAGCATCACAGAAAAGTGCTCCCTCTCTGCCAGGCGGGCCAGTGTCCCCATCAGGTCATCCGCTTCATAGCCGGCCTTTTCAATGACGGGAATATTAAACCCCTTTGTGATTTCCTTGATATACGGTATCTGAATTGATAAATCTTCAGGCATGGGCGGACGGTTGGCCTTGTACTCCGCATAGAGGTCATGCCGGAAGGTGGGGGCCTTGACATCGAAAACCATGGCGGCAAACTCAGGCTTCCGGTCTTCCATCAGCTTCATCAGCATTTTGGTAAAGCCTAATATCGCATTGGTCGGAAGTCCTTTAGAATTGGAAAGATTGCGGATGGCGTGATAGGCTCTGTAAATATAGGCAGAGCCGTCAATCAGGTATATGATTTTTGATTTATCCATAAAATAGTATTATCACAGCATTGACGGGGATCAAAATTGCGCTTAACATTGTTTTGAGCGTCATACCATGAAGGGGATAAATTGACAAGGCAGCTTATAGAATAAGACAATGAAATCAGATGAAACAGTCACAAAAGAGGTTGCACATGACCGCCTCATCAAATAGGTCTTCATACAGGGAAAGGCGCCGAAAGGCACGGGAAAAGGGATGTGTCTGCTGTAAAAAGAAACCGCCATTTTTATGGCAGTGCCGGTGCGGTTTCAGAATTTGTCAGGACTGCATGGGAGAAAATCTCTGGGGAATGTCATGCAACGGGATTACGTGGGAGTGCCCGGATTGCGGCGGTCAAAACGGGTTTGGTAACCAATGAAAAGGCCTGGAAAGGGGAACATCAAAATAACGCGTTATATTTTTGTTCTGGTCATGCTCTTTCTGCTGACAGGACTTCTCCTGTACAGCAGAACCCGGATCCTGAATTCCGACAGTGTTCGATCCATTATCAGGGAGCGCGTTCAAACAAGTTACGGCATCCCGGTTTCCATGGGAGGCGCACAGCTGCATTTTTTTAAAGAGCCGCATTTTATTTTTACCGATATCCGCATTGGAACCCCTGACAGCCAATTTCTTAAAGCTGAGCAAATGACCGTTCGTTTCTCATTGTGGCGCCTTTTATTGGGAAGACTGCATATCCGGCATATCCGGCTTTCATCCCCTGAAGCAATTGTGTCGATAGATTCGCTTGGCCGGCTGGGGCATAAGGACCAGAAGGCTTCTCTTCCCGTCATTGTCATGGAGAACGGGTCAGGGGAAATATCCCTTGGCGGACATGTGTTGACCCTTGCGTGTTTCAACGGGAAAATCAATGATAAGATGGTTCGCATTGAGACCGAGGTGCTGGGTGCAAAGACCACATTGCTCGCCAGGCAGGTGGACAAAAAATGGGTGGGCGGGATTAAGATGTCGGACGTCAACCTGAGCAGCTTAAGCCAGAGGATAAGGGGCCGAGCAGATATTGAGGTAAATATTCAGCAGGAGGACCAAAACGGGATAAAGCTGGCCGCTCAGGCTGAATCAAAACAGGTGATCCTGCCGGGCGGCGGGAAGACCTTAAAAAATGTGGTATTTAACATCCGTGCGGTCAGCCGGCAGGATCATCTGAAGATCGAGGAAATAAAAATTAAAACCCCTGTTGCGGATGTATTTGGCCGGGGCCGGGTTCAATGGGCCGGGGGGTGGGGGCAGGCTGCTGATGCGCTGCTCCAGCTGGATCTGGAATCCAGTACAATTGATTATGAGGCAGCGGTCAGCCACCTGCCGGTTGAATTTTTTCCGGACTGGCTGTCAATGCTGCTGAACACCCAGATTCGGGAGGGGAAAGTTCGATTATCAGACATAAAATACAAGGGGACCTTTGCTGATTTTAAAGATCCGGAATTATTTTTAAACAATTTGTATTTAAAAGGAGACCTCTGGGGCCAGAGTTTTGGCGCAGGGTACGGGCCGGAGCGGGTAAGGGTAAGCACTGCAAAGCTGATCGTTTCTTCCAGCGACCTCATTGTTCGGGACATCGCCGGGTATGCAGGGGCGTCAAAAATATTAGCGGTTGATTTGATATTTCCCGATTTATTGCGTCCCGGGTCAGGCGTCATCGTAAATGTTGATGTGGATATGGCGGCCTGTGACCTTGTGGACACATGGCGGGCTGCAATGGTGCCCAAAACAGGGTATGACCTGTTTGCACCAATTTCCGGTGTTGAAAGCGGCCAGGTAAAGGGGCAGGTCTCCTTCCGGCAGAACAAAGAGGAGGGGGCTCGGATTATGGGGAGCGTCTGGCTCAGCGAGTGTGATTTTTTATGGAATGGCCATCAGGTGAAACGACTCGAAGGGCATGCCACAGCATCAGGATTTGATGCACCGGCCAGGATCAATCTGTCAGGAGAACTGAATACCCTTCCAATCGAAAACCTGGCGCTGACCCTGGATGATCCTTTGGGGGAGCAGGTGGCCCGGTTTACAGTAAAAGCAGGCGGGCTGCCGGAAATAACCGGTTTCCAGCTGCATGAAGGGGCAACTCTCATCCTGGAGGGGACGGGAAAGGGGCCTGATATCCAGGGAACCGGCCGGATGAGTGCTGACGGGTTCACTCTTTTTGGCACAGATTACGAGGCTGTTAAGGAGAAAATTTACGGGGAGGGGAGATTTACAGGCACCCTCTGGCCTGAGGCGGCCTTTGATTTTTCAGGTGTGACCATCCCGTTGCCACCAGGGAACCTCGAACTGGAATACAGGACCACAGGCCATGGTGGCGGGTTGAACCTCAAAGGGGATATCCATCTGAATCAGCCTGGAGAGACCCCCGGCCAGACAAGTCGTCCTGTCCGGGGCGGGATTGATATGGTACTGATATGGGACGAAAACAATACCGTGGCAGGCCATGTCATGTGTGACTCGGTTTCCCTTTTCTATAAGGATACCCCCTGGGTGATCGACGGCCCGCTGATGATTTTCGGAGACCGGATAACCTTTACCCGGCTGAATCTCAAGACAGGGGATTCGACTATCCTGACATCCGGTTTTTTATCCCTTGGCGAGACCCGGAAATTTAACGGGTCTGCCGACATTACAGGCCTGAAAATAAGCAGACAGAGCTCTCCGGAAGGCCTGGACCTGCCGGCGTCCCTCTCGGCAGCCGTTTTAGTGACCTTAACCGATCTCACTCTCCTGGGAGTGCCCTTTGAACACGGCGCTGTCCATGTGGACCTCTCCGAAGGCCGAATGACGCTTGACCAAATAGACCTCCGCGGCAGGGCAGGAACACTGAGCGGAAAGTTGACGTTTGATCCGGAACAGAAAGACTACTTTGATTTACACCTGGACTTGAGAGACAAGGGGTCCGGGAAATTGCTAAGCACTTTATACCCTGATAAATTGCTGATAGAGGGGGAAATGCGGTTGAATGGCCATGTCTGGGGAACAGGGGATGCCATCGAGGGCCGCCTTGATTTTTCCGCAAAGGACGGCTACACACAGCAGTTTACACCACTTTCCAATCTTTTTACAGCGTTGAATCTGTATAAGATCTTAAAAACAGGAGACATACAATTTGACGAAGACCGTTTTAAGTTCAATACCATTACATCGACGTTCAATATTAAAAACAGCCTTGTGACCTTTGATGATTTTTATCTGGACAGTCCCTCATATCAATTTTCGGCTGTGGGTGAGGTTGCCATCAACACAAAACAAATAAACGCCCTTGTGGGTGTGCACCCTCTTGAAACAATCGATAAAGCTGTCAGCATTATCCCTCTTGTCGGCTGGGTGTTGACAGGGGATCAGGGCTGGCTGATTGTTCTGAGCTTTCGGGTCTCGGGCAATATCGATGACCCCTTAATTGAAGCGGCTGAAGGGGACGATGTGTCGGGGTTTGGTGCAGCCACCCTGTTGAGACTGCTTAAACTGCCCGGAACATTGATCGGATCACCGGAGTTGGTGATTCCCGGACTGGAAGAATAGTGCCCATTCATAAATGGCCATTTTTTCTGATTGAAAAGTAACTATTCATGGCATTAAAAAAGAAACAGATCGAGCTTCTGGCGCCTGCCGGCAATTTTGAAAAGCTTGAGATTGCCGTACATTTTGGGGCAGATGCGGTTTACCTGGCAAACAAGGAATTTTCCCTGCGAAATTTTTCAGGCAATTTTACCATGGAAGAGATGAAGGCTGCCAAGGATTTCGCCGGCCGGCATGATGTCAGGGTTTATGTGGCGTGTAATATTTATGCCAGGAGCTTTGAACATGAGGCCATCACCGCATACCTTGAGGCACTGGGTGAGATCGGTCCGGATGCGGTAATTGTTGCTGATCCGGGTATTTTCATGACCGCACGCCGCATTATCCCGGAGATTCCACTTCATCTCAGCACCCAGGCAAACACCACCAACGCCCAGACCGTGCTGTTCTGGGAAAACCTCGGCATTAAACGGGTGAATATGGCCCGGGAGCTTTCCCTTGAGGAGATCTGTGAAATTTCCCGGCAGACGTCAACAGAAATCGAAGCGTTTGTCCATGGATCCATGTGTATCTCCTATTCCGGAAGATGCCTGCTCAGCACATTTTTAACCGGAAGGGACAGCAATCGCGGCATGTGCACCCATCCCTGCAGATGGCAATATTCAGTGGTGGAAGAGCTCCGGCCGGGAGAAACCATGCCAATTGCTGAAGATGACCGGGGGACCTATATTTTTAATTCAAAAGACCTCTGCATGATTGAACATATTCCAGAGATGATTGACGCCGGAATCGTTTCCCTGAAAATCGAGGGCCGGATGAAGAGCATCAATTATCTTGCGTCAACGGTCAAGGTGTACAGGGAAGCCATTGATGCTGTTTGTGCTGAACCGGGCAGGTATATGGTAAAAAATGAATGGCTCAAGGAACTTGCCAGCATCAGCCACAGGGGATACTGCACCGGGTTTTACCTGGGCGATCCGGATCAGGTGGCGGTGAATGCGTTAAATGACAAACCCTTGACAGGACATCGGTTTCTGGGGAAAGTGATTGGAATCGTTGAACCCAAAAATCGTGGGCCCACACTATTTGAGATAGATGTCCGGAACAAACTATTTAAAAATGAATCCATCGAGGTGCTGGGGAAAAGAGGGCCATTGCAAATGGATGAGATCCTGGAGATAAAAGATCTGGAGGGAAACCCGGTTGATTTTGCACAGCCGGGAAGCCGGGTGGTGATCAGGGTAAACAACGATTATGGTGTCAACGATTTGATCCGGCAGGCGGGGGAAGTATGATGAAAGGGTATGTTCAGGTGTATACGGGTGATGGAAAAGGGAAAACCACCGCAGCACTGGGGCTGTCGATCCGTGCTGCAGGGGCCGGGCTGAAGGTGTTGATTGTCCAGTTTCTCAAGGCAGGGGACTTTAGCGAGATAAAAGCGCTCAAAAATTTTTCAGGCGCCATCACCGTAAAACAGTTCGGTGCCGGCCGGTTCATCAGGGGAAAGCCTTCCCCGGAGGAAATCACTGCTGGTGAAAAGGGCCTTGCGTTTGCCAAAGAGGCCCTTTTTTCAAAAAACTATGATGTGATTGTTCTGGAGGAGGCCAACGTTGCTGTGACTTGCGGGCTTTTCCCAAAGGAAGAACTTCTCGGCATGATTGCGTCAAAGCCTGAAAATGTTGAACTGGTGATCACCGGGCGCGGGGCAGACGAAAAGGTTATTGAAATGGCAGACCTTGTCACCGAGATGAAAGAAATCAAGCACTATTTTCACAAAGGGGTTCAGGCCAGGGTCGGTATTGAGAAATAAGGAGTGAAAACCAGAGG
>JAUXCK010000353.1 GCA_030618925.1 Desulfobacteraceae bacterium | reverse complement strand
TTGTCTTCCTAAGACCGCTTGGCCTCCGACTTCTCCGCCTCCCTGGGGAGACCGATTCCGAGGTAGTCTTCAACACATCGGAGAGAGGCATTATCCATATATTCCATGGTTCGCGGAATGATGCCCCGCCTGATAATTTCAGATACTGTTTCAGCAGCAACCTCCATCTGATCGAATACAGCCGTCATTGTTCGTATTGTTTCGGGTAAAGGCAGCAGGCGAAGAGTCATTCGGGTAATCACGCCGAGAGTGCCTTCAGAGCCCACAAGAAGCCTGGTAAGATCATACCCGACAACCCCCTTGGTGGTTTGGACACCTGTCTTTATCATCTCACCTGTGGGCAGGACCGCCTCAAGGCCCAGCACATAATCTCTTGTCACACCGTACTTTACCGCCCTCGGGCCGCCTGCGCATTCTGCGAGATTGCCGCCTAAAGTTGAAAACTCGGAACTGGCAGGGTCCGGGGGATAAAAAAGACCCCGTTTCTCTACTTCCTGATGAAATCTTCCGGTGACAACTCCCGGCTCGACATGTGATATAAAACGATTTCTGTTAATCTCAAGAATCCGATTTAGCCGTGTCGTCACCAGAATCACCCCACCATTGACAGCCAGGGCTCCGCCGGTCATCCCGGAGCCTGATCCACGGGGGGTGACAAAAAAATTTTCTTTGTTTGCAAGAAAAAGAATGGCGGCTATTTCATGTCTGTCTTTCGGGAAAACAACCGCATCCGGCAGAAAAACCTGTGCGGTTGCATCATAAGCATAACAAACGCGATCTGCCTTAGATCTGCTGCAATGGGGCTTTCCAACAATTTTCTGTAATTTTTTGAACGAGTTTTCTGAAAGCGTCATCTGTGATTTTCGTCAAACGGTTTGATTGGTTCAGCGCATTGATGCCCATGGGGACGATTAAACAACCCTGTGAAGCCAACGTAAATTTGAAGTGATGCTGCGACACTCGAGTTTAAAATTTTCCGGAATCCAATTTTTGGCAAAGAAATTCGACCTGCTTTCTGACGATACGGTTCGTTTTCATTCCCTTTTCAACAGCCCCGATAGCATGGATTGCTGTCGCATGCTGACGGTTAAAACTTTTACCGATCACCTGAAGCGACTTGTCAGTATACCGGCGGGAGAGAAAAATAGCAACCTGACGCGGTCTGACAACATCCTGCTTACGTGACCGCGAGACGATATCTGTTACGGATATGCTAAAATCCCTGCACACGAGTTTTTTAATCACATCAATGGTAATCACCCTGTTCTGACCGGCAAGATTTTTGACGACGCTTTTGGCAAGGCTCATGGTGATGGGTGATCCGAGCAGAGAAGACCTTGCAGCCACGCCGATCAGTCCGCCTTCCAGCTGTCTTACATTTTCTGAAAGCTCAGCAGCCATGTAATCGGTCACATCGTCGGGGATATGATACCCGTTCTCCCTGGCTTTCTTCGAAAGTATCCTGACCCGTGTGGAAAAATTTGGGGGCTCGATAGTCGATATGAGGCTGCTCCCGATTCTTGACCTTAACTGTTCGCTCATTTTCGGGATATCCGCAGGCGGATAGCAGCTTGTAAAAATAATTTTTTTATCCGCCTCAAGCAAATAATCAAGTGCCTGGACAAGCTCGGCCTGTGTCCGTTCCTTCCCTGATAAGAAATGAATATCTTCCAACAACAGGACATCACACAAGGATCTGTATTTTTTCTTGAAGTCGTCAATCAAACCATTCCGAAATGCCCGGATCATTTCATTTGAAAAATCTTCAGCCGTAATGTAATAGACCTGTTCCAGCGGAAGGGCCGACAAAATTTTATGGGCGATGGCTTGTGAAAGATGACTTTTCCCCAATCCGGTTTTTGCCAGAAGGCAAAGTGAATTCTGATTCGAAATCCCGTTTGTCGCCAGGGAGAGCGCAGCTGAATAAGCAAAATCATTATTGTTGCCGACCACAAACTTGTCAAAAGTAAAATCCTTCCTTAATAAACGTCCTTTATCCGGGTGACCATTAAAATAGGGGAGCTCCAGTTGATGAGATCTTGAAGAGGAGGATGCTTGAAGGCCGGCACCTATCTGTGATATAAAATTATTTTTCACCTTATTCTCTTTCCATAGCAACTACCATTCCAGGGCAATTAAGATCATTAAGCAAACTCAATACAGTATCAACAGCTCAAAAATGCAAAAGGCAATAGGTACTGCAAAGAAAAAAAAGTGCAAATTTGAAATGATTTGATTTTTTGTAGGGATTTTCAAGTTTTATAGAGCTTGAAAAACAAGATTGGAATCCAATAATCCATATGCTCCCGGCAGTCAAATCGAATAGGCAGCATTTATGTTAAATTTCCAGGCAAGGAAATCTTATAATATATCTAATTGAAATTATATACATATTTTGCAAGATACCCAACAACTAATTCTAAACACAACGTATTTTGAATTGTGCCTGTTTTTTAAGAATTTTAGGCATATGCAGCTTACCGCAAAAAAATAGTCGAAAATCGAAAGCTCCGAAATACTACTGATTTCTTCAATTTTCTATTATTTTTAAAAAAATGAATCTTTTTTTTCCACCAGAACCCCATCAGAACCCTATGTGTTTAAAAAAATTCTAAAAATAATGAGGGTGCTGTGACTGTCTTGATAGAATCCACATCATTTTATTTTCAGATTAAGGGACAAAGGGAATGAAATGTATTTGAAAAATTAAGATCCACCCTGTAGAATACGAAAATTTTCACCGGACCATCAACAGTTCCCTGATCCGAATGCATTGCCGTCAGAGGCGAACAAAACAATAAGGATGTTGCATGAAACAATCACTTCCCATCATTGGCATTACCATGGGCGATCCGGTGGGCATCGGCCCGGAAATCATTCTTCAATCCCTCGATGACCCACAAATATACGCGTTATGTCACCCCCTTGTAATTGGTGACAGCGCGGCGCTGCAACTGGCCCGAACGTGTTTAAACAGCACACTTGACATGAAAGTGATCGCCACCCCGGACTCCGGAATCTATCACCATGGCTGCATCGACCTCATGGCATTATCTCATCTTAATCCGGGCAGTACTTCCTGGGGGCACCCAACCCCGGTGACCGGAAACGCAATGATCTCTTACATCACAGCCGGCGCCCATATGGCAAGCCGGGGAGAAATTGCAGCCATGGTCACATGTCCCATCAACAAGATGGCCATGAAATTGGCCGGCAGCAAATTCTCCGGGCACACCGAACTTCTGGCACAGCTTACAAATACTGAAAAATTCGCTATGATGATGGCCGGTGATCGACTGCGCGTGGTCCTTGTGACCATCCATATCCCGTTAAAAAATGTTCCAAAAGCCCTTTCCGCTGAGAATATACTGACCACCATTGAACTGACCAGCGAGGCCTTGATCCAACGGTTTGGCATTGCAAATCCAAAAATAGCGATTGCCGCCTTAAACCCCCATGCAGGAGAGGAAGGGCTTTTCGGGAATGAAGAATCGCGCCTCATTGCACCTGCCATGGATATGGCCCGGAACAAAGGGA
>JAUXCK010000349.1 GCA_030618925.1 Desulfobacteraceae bacterium | reverse complement strand
GGGGTTGCAGAAGGAGTTATTGTATGTTGGTATGTGGATAAATGTTTTGTTTCATCAGCATATGGTGATTTCATGACTCACGAAAAATGTGCTGCAGAATTTTATCATATTGTGATGGTTGAAAAATGGTACAGGGATGCCCGAATTACGGACATTTATGAAGGCACCGGGGAAATACAGCGACTTGTTACAGCAAGGGCATTGCTTGGATATTCATCCAAGGATTTAAAATAAACAATGGACTTGTCAAGTTACTTCACATCCAAAAGGGGCGGCGATTCATCCTTTTCAGTTGAGGCGCCTAAAATCAAATTCGGACCCGGGTCCCTCACAGAAATCGGGTCTGATGCAAAAATACTTGGGATGCGCAGGGTTGCCGTTTTTACGGACAGGAGAATAGGCAAACTTGCGCCTGTTCATACTGTCACACAGGCCCTGCAGAAAGCGGGCATCGACCTGGCCACCTTTGATGAAACAGAGATCGAACCCACTGATCGTTCCTTTAAGGCGGCAACCGTATTTGCAAAAGAGGGAAAATTTGATGGTTTTGTGTCTGTGGGCGGCGGTTCTGTGATGGATACAGCCAAGGCCGCAAACCTGTATTCAACCTTTCCGGACGATTTCCTGGCCTATGTGAATGCACCCATTGGAAAAGCCAAATCCGTCCCGGGCACTCTGAAACCGCACATTGCATGCCCCACAACATTTGGCACCGCCAGTGAGTGTACAGGCATTGCCGTTTTCGATCTCCTTGAGAGGATGTCCAAAACCGGTATTGTAAGCCCACGGCTCCGGCCAAGCCTCGGGATTCTCGATCCGACAACCCTTGCAACCTTGCCAAAAGAAATCCTGGCAGCCAACGGGTTCGATGTATTTTCTCACTCCGTGGAATCCATAACCGCACGTCCTTTTACCCATCGCCCGGCACCGCCAAGTCCGTCCGAGCGTCCATTGAGCCAGGGCGCCAACCCTTACAGCGATATTAATTGCCTTGCGGCCATCCGTTTGATCGGAGACAATCTGTTAGATGCCGTCAACACCCGGAAGGAGAGATATTTCAGGCCGCTGATGTTTGCCGGCATGCTGGCAGGCATTGGTTTCGGCAATGCCGGATGCCACCTGCCCCATGGGATGTCATACGCAGTGTCAGGCCTTGTAAAGGACTATCAGCCCACTGGATGGCCGACGGATCATCCACTGGTCCCCCACGGCATTTCGGTCATCGTTAACTCCCCGGCCGTCTTTCGGTATACGGCTGACGCCTGTCCTGAACGCCATATGATTGCTGCAACAGCCATTGGCGCGAACACGGAAGGGGCACCCTTAAAGGCGGCGGGAACACTTCTGGCCGACCGGGTCATTGATATGATGCGACAGACGGGTATGCCCAACGGCCTGGCCGGTGTGGGTTATTCTGAAGAAGATTTAGATGGGTTAACCGAAAAAGCCTTTCCCCAGAAACGCCTTCTGGATAATGCACCGCTGACCATCAGCCGGAATCAGTTGAAAGCCCTGTTTCAGGGTGCCATGACTTACTGGTAATGGCCTTGATGGTTCCTGAAGAGTTAATTTTGCAACAGGATCATTGCGATTTGGGGAATGAATTGGTCGGGACGGCAAGATTTGAACTTGCGACCCCAGCGTCCCGAACGCTGTGCTCTACCAGACTGAGCCACGTCCCGACTTGATCGTCATTTTTACGTTAATGGCTGAAAATTGTCAATGAGAAAAATGGATCTTGCAGCCGGGAAAAAAACGTTTATGCCTCTACAAAGTGATTTTTCAAGATCATGGTCTCATGCCTTCCCGGTCCGACCGATACAATTTCGATTGTCGTACCGGCCAGTTCTTCAATCCGTTTGAGATAATTTCGGGTGTGTTGCGGCAAATCATTAAAATCACGAATGCCCGAAATATCCTCAGACCAGCCGGGCAGGGTTTCATATATCGGGTTACAGGCTGCCAGCACTTTCAAACTGGCCGGGAAATTATTCAGGGCTTTTCCCTGATATTCATAACCGGTGCAGATATTGAGCCACTCCAGCCCTCCCAGGACATCCAGTTTTGTGATGGCGAGCCCTGTCAGGCTGTTCAGCCGCACTGAATTCCGCAATATCACCATATCAAGCCATCCGCATCGTCGCTTTCTGCCGGTGGTGGCGCCGAATTCCGAACCTTTTTTCTGAATCCTGTCGCCGATATCATCAAAGAGTTCCGTCGGAAACGGTCCGGCCCCTACCCTTGTGGTATATGCCTTCACAATCCCTAAAACGCCCGTGATCTCCATGGGCCCGACACCTGCACCGCAGCATGCATTTCCAGAGACCGTACTGGAGGATGTGACATAGGGGTATGTCCCGTGATCAATATCCAGGTGTGTTCCCTGAGCGCCTTCAAAAAGGACCTGCCTGCCCTCCAGAATCCCTTCATAGATCAAGACCGAAACATTTGTGACGTACGGCGCAAGCCGGGCTGCCATTTCTTGATACTGATCCATCATCTCTTCAGCATCGATCTCATCTAATGCCAGGAATTCTTTTAAATAAAAATTTTTTTCTGCAAAAACAGCCCCGACCCTCTCCCTGAAATCCTCCTCTGCGATCAAATCGACAAAACGG
Source organism: Desulfobacteraceae bacterium (assembly GCA_030618925.1). Taxonomy (GTDB): domain Bacteria; phylum Desulfobacterota; class Desulfobacteria; order Desulfobacterales; family SURF-7; genus JAUXCK01. The sequence goes on along the minus strand of JAUXCK010000349.1, from coordinate 1,001 downwards.
ACGCCTCTCCGGGTGGCCTTGTCCTCATAACACGGCCCGATCCCGCGCCCTGTGGTGCCTATTTTCTTGTCCCCCTTTAATTTTTCACGGCCATGATCGATGGCTTTGTGATACGGCATGATCACATGTGCTTTTTCACAAATTTTCAGTTTTTCAGGCCCGACATCAATTCCCTTGCCGGTGAGGTAATCAATCTCTTTCAGCAGAACTTCGGGATCCACCACCAGGCCGTTTCCGATAAAACAGGTTTTCCCCTGTAAAATGCCAGAGGGAACGAGGTGGCTGATAATCTGCTCACCCTCGACAACCATGGTATGCCCGGCATTGTTCCCTCCCTGAAACCGCACCACATAATCCGCATGTTCAGACAGCAGATCAACGATTTTTCCCTTTCCCTCATCACCCCATTGTGTTCCGATAATGACTATATTGGCCACGTGTTGCTCCTTGGTTTTTTATTTAACCCCAGAATGGTGACGCCTGTTTATTTTTTCAATCCTGATTTTTAAAATATTCTGTCAGAGATGGACATGCAACTTAAGCGCAAGAAAGAACTATTAAGGCATGATTTGATTTGTTGCAACCGATTTTCGCTTTGACTTGAAAAAAGTTTGAATAAGGGTCCGACAGGTCTCTTCGCACACATGACTGATGATGTCGGGTCGATGATTTAGTTTGCCATCTGCCGGGAAATTGTAAATTGAGCCGATTGCGCCCCATTTAGGATCTGCTGCACCAAATACAACACAGGCGACCCGTGCATGAATAATTGCCCCCATACACATGATACATGGCTCAAGCGTCACATAAAGTATTGTTTCTAACAGCCTGTAGTTTAATATTTTTTTTGCATAATTCCTAAGTGCCAGAATTTCAGCATGACCTGTGGGGTCATTCAAATGTATGGTTTGATTATGAGCGGTTGACAGAACCGCCCCTTCAGGATTCACGAGGACGGCACCCACCGGCACCTCTCCCATATTTTGCGCTTTTATTGCCTC
>JAUXCK010000032.1 GCA_030618925.1 Desulfobacteraceae bacterium | reverse complement strand
GCCAGGGATGAGACGCTATATGATTTATAGCCTGGTTTGATTGGTTGAACTGGTTATATTGGTTAGATTGGTTGAACTGGTTACATTGGTTATATTGGTTTTATTGGTTAAATTGGTTCTGGGGTGCGTCATGAGAAAACAAATCATCGACCGGATCGAGATCATGCAGGGAGATATTACACAGCTGTCGATAGATGCCATTGTGAATGCGGCAAACTCATCTCTTCTCGGCGGCGGTGGAGTGGACGGGGCCATTCACAATACCGCCGGATCCGGACTTCTGGAAGCGTGCAGGACAATCGGCGGCTGTCCGACAGGCGAGGCCCGATTGACAAAGGGATACAACCTTCCATCCAGATTTGTCATCCATACCGTCGGGCCGGTTTACAATACGGATAATAAGGGAAATTGCAGACTATTATTGACATCATGCTATCAAAACAGCCTTTCTCTGGCTGTTGAAAATAAAATATCCTCTATTGCTTTTCCGGCTATCAGTTGTGGTGTTTACGGGTATCCTGTTGAAGAAGCATGCAGTATTGCGGTAAAGACAGCCTGCGGGGTTCTTGCCAACCAGAATTCTATTAAGAGACTGATTTTTATTCTTTTTTCGTCAGAAAATTTTCAAATTTATGTTGATTATTTAAAAGGAATTAAAACGAAGTGATGGTTTGAGTCCCTTTGAACAGGATTGGCAAATTGCGCCGGCGGTCGGCAAACCCGGTGAATTGAATGAGACATATTTTTGTTTTGTCCATTGACAAATCCCCCATCAGTGAATAGAATCTAGGAAACAGATTTTTTCAGCCCTGTGCCCTGGCTTATGACAGGGCCGATCAATTTCTATCTAACAGGAGGATACCATGGTTGTTGTAACAGAAGCTGCACAGCAGCAGATTGCCGAGTACTTTAAAGACAAAGACGTGATGCCGGTTCGTATATTTTTAAATGAAGGCGGGTGAGGCGGGCCTTCACTGGCAATGGCTCTGGATGAGCAAAAAGAGACCGACGATGTTTACGATCTTGATGGGTATAAATATGTTGTTGACAAAGAATTTTTGAAAAAAGCAACCCCGATTAAGGTTGATTTCAAAGATGTTGGTTTTAGTGTCACATCAAATATTCAACTGAGTAGTGGCTGTTCAAGCTGCGACACTTCCGGTACATGCGGATAGTCTCTTAATATCAGGACGAATAAAGAGCAATATCACTTGTGAAAGGTTATTGCTCTTTTTTTTATTTTTTATAGAGAAAACCGGGTCCCTCTGGGCCAGGATTCCCCGTAACCCCCATCATAGTCTATTGATGGCAGACGCCATATACCCTGCCCCGAATCCATTATCAATATTGACCACAGCTACATTTGAACTGCAGCTGTTCAGCATTCCGAAAAGTGCGGTAAGGCCGCCCAGACTGGTGCCATACCCGATGCTTGTGGGCACTGCGATTACGGGTTTTTCCACCATTCCGGCCACCACACTTGGAAGCGCACCTTCCATTCCGGCAACAACGATCAGGATGGACGCCCGGGTGAGGGTTTCTTTGTGGGCGAACAACCTGTGAATACCGGCGACACCCACATCAAAAATGGATTCAACCGGGTTACCCATATACCTGGCCGTTAAAAACGCCTCTTTTGCCACAGGAATATCCGATGTGCCGGCGGATACGACCAGTATGGTCCCTTTCCCTTTTACGGGCACCTCGTCTTTTAGACAGACAATCATACGCGCGTCCTGATGATAAGTGGCCTCTGGAAATGAAGAAATAATTTTGATGGCCTTTTCAGGACCGATACGGGTGACCAGGACAATATCTTCATGGGGCAACATTTTTTCCAGAATGCCGGTCACCTGTTCCACCGTTTTCCCCTGCCCGAAAATTACCTCTGGAAATCCCTTGCGTAACGAGCGATGATGGTCTATATGTGCAAAATCAATATCTTGAAATGATAGATGCTTGAGGTCTTCTGCGGCCTTTTCCACGGATGTCCGGCCGCCGGCAACCTGCTGAAGGATTTGTTTTAAAGACTCAATGTTCATGTTCACAAATGTCCTTTGTTGGTGTGGATGCCATTCAGACAAACTCTTTATTACCTTAAAAAAAGATGGGGGTCAATTGAATCATTATCGATAATGGGCAATCGGTTAAAACCCGGCTGTTTTCCTGTTTTACGAGGATGGGTGTCCCTGGAATGAAAACAATAAAAATGGAAATCCAAATATGAAAATTGCGGTGATTATTCCTGCACGGTATGGGTCTACACGGCTTGAGGGAAAATCCCTTAAAATACTTGCCGGGAAATCGATGATACAGAGGGTCTATGAAAATGTTAACCGTTCACAGGTTGTTACGGATGTGTGTGTGGCAAGCGATGATGAGCGCATCCTCCATGCTGTCTCGGATTTTGGCGGACGGGCACTGATGACGTCGAAAATGAACCAGACCGGGACCGACCGGGTCGCCGAGGCAGCAGAGACAATCGGGCTTGCACCCTCTGATCTCATCGTAAATGTTCAGGGAGATCAGCCAATGGTAAAGCCTGAACATATTGAGGCGGTGATTGAACCCCTTCTCTCTGATCCCGGGACTGAAATGACCACATTGGCCTATGCCATTACCCGGGAAGAGGAAATATCAAATCCAAAAGATGTTAAAGTGACGTTTGATAAAAATGGATCGGCACTTTATTTTTCAAGGTCTGCTATCCCATATGACCGGGATGGCGACATGCAATTTGATACTTATAAACATCTTGGAATTTATGCGTATACGTATCGTTTCTTGAAAATTTTCAAGTCACTGCCCGAGGGAAAGCTCGAGAAGATTGAAAAATTAGAACAGCTTCGGGTGCTTGAAAACGGGTATGGTATAAAAGTGGTCGTCACTGAATTTGATTCGCCGGAGGTTGATTTGCCCGGAGACATTGCCAGGATTGAAGAACTGATAGCGGCACAAGAAAAATGAGCGTCCATCAGGTTTCTATTCCTTGATATCCTGTTCGACGATGCCTGGTGAATCTTGAGGCCCCGCCTTTTTTTCCGGTTTTTGAGCAGGTTGGGGTCTGGTTAACCGGGCGAGTTTTTTTTCTAGTGCATCGGTTTTACTTTTTAATGCACTTAACTGATTTTCAATAGATTTTCGTTCCTTTATGGATTGCTGATGCAATCTTTTTTCCTGAATAGCCAGTGCAAGATCAATTTGTCTTTGATCGATCTGGTTGTCAGACAAAAAGGCAATATTTAATTCACTATTTTTTATTTCCTTGCTCATCTGACGGATATGATCCTTCAGCTTTGAAATTTCCCCGGCTGTTTTTTGATCAAGGCGGGTTAGCCTCGATTTGATCTCTTCCAGGTCTTTTTTCGCTGGATGAATTTTTTTTTCAACAGCGGAAATGGATTGCCTGAGTGCGCTTTTGTCTGCTTTGCCGGAGTTGATTTTTTTTAGAGCGGTTTTGTTTTTATCAAGGTCTATGGAGAATAGAATGTTTTTTTCTTTGAGAGAAACCGTTTCAGTATTGATCAATTCTTTAAGTTGGATGGTTTCCATGGAAAGAGACGATAACCTTGATTCAATATCATGAGACAGATTTTGTACTTCTGTGGAACCGGTGGTATGAATATTTGTCATTCTATTTTTCAAGTCAATGTAAGCAAAAATGAGAAGTATCCCTATCAGGCATGGAATCAAAATGGCAAAGAGGGTTAAACGCTGGTTCATCTTTTTTAACCGGAGGTCTCCGATGCCATCCTTGACACCGGGTTCGACCTCATCCTCATCCAGTCGGATTTTAAAGCTTTGAGACTCTTTGTCTTTCATTATTCATTACTCCCATTCAATGGTGCTAGGTGGTTTTGAACTGATATCATACACAACACGATTGACACCTTGAACCTCATTGATAATTCTGTTCGATATATGACCGAGGAGTTTGTGGGGAAGTCGTGCCCAGTCAGCAGTCATTGCGTCTTTGCTTGTCACTGCCCGGATCGCAGCAATATTTTCATATGTGCGCGCGTCACCCATAATCCCGACACTTTTAATCGGCAGAAGGATGGCAAATGACTGCCACAATTTTCTATAATATCCGGCAGTTTTGATTTCTTCAAGTAAAATTGCATCGATTTCCCGCAATAATGAAAGTCGTTTCCGGGTAATTTTCCCGATGATTCTGATGGCAAGCCCGGGGCCTGGAAAAGGCTGGCGCCAGACAAGACTTTCTTCAAGGCCCAGGGTTGCGCCCAGTCGACGTACCTCGTCTTTAAATAGATATTTCAGTGGTTCAATCAACAATAATTTCATTTTCAACGGAAGACCGCCCACATTGTGATGGGATTTAATGACAGATGTAGGGCCGCCAAAGGCGGATTGTGATTCGATGATATCAGGGTAAAGTGTGCCCTGTGCCAGAAATTCAACATGCTTGATTTTTTTTGCTTCTAATTCGAAAACATCCATAAAGATCTTTCCGATAATTTTACGCTTTTTTTCCGGATCGGTGATGCCTTTCAGGGCCGTTATAAACTTATTTCCCGCACTGATAAATTTTATATTTATTTTCAGATGTTTGTTCAGGGTCTCTTTTAATCTTTTGGCCTCATTTTTACGAAGCAGGCCGTTATCCACGAAAATGCAGGTCAGGTGTCGCCCGATGGCTTTATGAATCAGGAGCGCCGAAACAGATGAATCGACGCCGCCGCTTAATCCGAGGATAACCTTTTTATCCCCCACCGTCTCTTGGATCTGCGAGATGGAATGCGCTGCAAAATTTTTCATGGTCCATGTTCTCTTGCATCCACAGATTCCCACCAGAAAGTTTCGCAGCATGGTTTTTCCTCTGGGTGTGTGCTCTACTTCAGGATGAAACTGGAGGCCGTAAAAAGATTTTTTTAAATTTTCCGCTGCAGCGATGCGGGTGTTTGATGTTGATGCAATAACAGAGAAACCCGCCGGCAACTTTTCAATGGAATCCCCATGGCTCATCCAGGATGTTGTATTTTTATTAATTTTTCTGAAAATACCATCCATCTTCCTGATATTCAGCTCGGCGTAACCATATTCACGCCTTTTTGCTTTTTTGACCCTGCCGCCCAGGGAATTGATCATGAACTGCATCCCATAGCAAATTCCAAGAACAGGGATGCCCAAACTGAATATCTTTTTATCCGCCTTTGGGCTCTTTTTCTCATAAATACTTGACGGGCCGCCGGAAAGGATAATGCCTTCCGGGTTTATGGATTTTATGTCATTTATTTTGATGTCCGGCGGCACGATCCGGCAATAAATATTTAACTCCCTGACACGGCGCGCGATGAGTTGGTTAAATTGTGAGCCAAAGTCGATAATGAGTATCATGATCGCCCTTTCTGATGTAACACCTGTTTTTTAATCGACAAGTATATATTGAAAAGAAAAAAAATCATGTTGTTTGTATCAGAAATCAGGAATGATGTATATGGCTGTTTCCCATGATATGGGTTCTCATGTGGTTGAGGCCGTCACGATAATTTTGAAATGTTTGCCAAAACATAGAGTATATGTTAGATCTAACAGGATGACGGCGGTATTCTTTTTGACATAAGGGGGAGTTGGATACTCTGATCAATGGGAAAAATAATCGTACAGATATATGAGGTTCAGAATCCCTCTGAGGCTGAACTGCTGATTGAAGCCGGTGTGGACCATATCGGCAGTGTCCTCGAGTCCGAGGACCGGTGGGAAGTCCCTTCCATAAGGGAAGTCATTGATTCAGTATCAAAATTATCGGCCCTAAGCAGCTTGATCCCGCTTTTTAACAAAGTTGATTCTGTGTTCAGAGTGTTGGACTATTACCGGCCGGATATTGTTCATTTTTGTGAAGATTTGATCGGGGCAGATCCTGACACGTATCGCAAATTGATACATCTTCAACAGAATGTGAAGGAGCGATTCCCGGACATAATGATTATGCGTTCTATCCCCATTCCCGTTTCCGGGGGTGCAGGGTACGCCCCGGTGATAGACATCGCCCGGAGGTTTGAACCATGGAGTGATTATTTTCTTACAGATACATTATTGTCCAATGGAGAGGGCATCAGCAGTGAACACCAGCCGGTGGTAGGCTTTGTCGGTATTACCGGCCAACCATGTGATTGGAGAATTGCGGCGGAACTTGTCGAAAAAAGCAGTATTCCGGTGATACTTGCCGGCGGCTTGTCACCGGATAATGTCGCAGAAGGGATTGCCCGGACTCATCCTGCCGGGGTTGACAGTTGTACCGCCACCAATGCAGTAGATGACAACGGGCGTTCCATTCGCTTTAAGAAGGATATGAGCAAAATCAAACGGTTTGTTGAGACGGTGCGCAGTCTTGAATCCGGAATGAATGGTGCTGGTGAAGGGGCGCCGGTACAGGAGGGGAAAATATATCATGTATGAATGCGGTGACCTTAAAAAGGGTCTGAAAATTGAAATCGATGGCGATCCTTACGTGATTGTTCAGTTTCAGTTCGTTAAACCAGGTAAGGGGCAGGCACTATACAAGTGTAAGTTAAAGAATATGATCACCGGGCGGCAGTTTGACAGAACATTTCGATCCGGTGATAAATTTAACGAGGCCAATCTGGAAGAGTTTGAAATGGAATACCTTTATGACGATGGCGGCAGCCTTTGCTTTATGAACACATCTACCTATAACCAGGAATTTCTTTCCAAAGATCAGGTGGGGGATGCAAAGGACTTGTTAAAGGAGAACATATTGTGCCAGGTTCTTTTTTTCCAGGGGAATCCCATCGGCCTGACGCTGCCGAATTTTATAGATTTAAAGATCATCAAGGCCGATCCATGGGTCAAGGGCGATACCGCTTCAGGAAGCACCAAGCCGGCAACCCTCGAGACCGGTCTCATCCTGCAGGTTCCTCCCTTTGTTGAAGAAGGCGAGACCGTTCGAATTGATACCCGCACCGGGGAATATTCTGAACGGGTGAAAGGATGATGGCTGAGAGAGCCGGCAACGGGGCAGGCAGGAGGCTTTTTTATGGGTAACGGGTTTTGGAACTGGTGGCAGCACCTGCCGGCCAAGATGGATCCTGTCCTCTTTGAAATTGGCAGTTTCAAACTTCAGTATTACGGGCTGATGTATATTCTCGCCTTTGCAATCGCCTATGGGTTGGTCCTTTATCGAATCCGGAACGAGAAGCGGTTTGCCATTGCCGGGGGACATGTTGAGGGCCTGATGATAAATGCCATGTTCGGCCTGATCATCGGTGCACGCCTTGGGTATGTCTTCTTTTATAATTTTTTTTATTATCTTCATCATCCACTGGAAATCATAATACCCTTTGATCTGTCAAACGGCTTCCGTTTTGTCGGGATTACCGGCATGTCTTATCATGGAGGCCTTATAGGCGTTATTTTTGCCTCATGGCTGTATGTCCGAAAGGCCGGGCTTGACTTCAGGGAAATGGCGGATCTTTTTGTGCCTGTTGTTCCTATCGGATATACGTTTGGGCGATTTGGAAATTTTATAAATGGGGAATTGTTTGGCAGGGCAACATCAGCACCTATCGGGATGTATTTCCCCATGGCACCTGGATTCGAGCTCCGGCATCCATCACAATTGTACGAGGCTTTTTTTGAAGGCATCTTTTTATTTTTAATTTTGTGGGGGATCCGAAAAAAGGTCCGGACCCGGGGGGCAATGATCGCCTTTTATCTGTCCGGGTATGGGATGGTGCGTTTTGTGATCGAATTTTTTCGTCAGCCGGATGCCCATATTGGTTTTATTTTATATTCCTTCTCCACCGGCCAGGTCCTTTGCAGCATCATGATTATATCTGGCGTCTTTTTTTATTTCTATTGTCGATGGAAAGATGACCGCCTCATCGGGGTGTAGGACACAGGACAATGTATCTTTCTCATTATAATTTAAAAATCAAGCCGTTTCAGATCAGTACAGACCCGAGATTCCTCTGGCTTGGTGAAAACCATAAGGAAGCCCTTGCCATATTAAAATATGGCATAATGGATAACAGGGGGTTTCTTCTACTGACAGGGGATGTGGGAACTGGAAAAACGACCCTGATAAATGCTTTGATAAACAATCTTGGAGAAGATGTCATAACCGCCTTTGTTCCGGATCCCACTTTAGACAAGATTGATTTTTTTAACTATATTTCCAATGCATTTGGAATCAAGAAGAAATACAATAGCAAGGGCGATTTTATTGGGGTTTTCAAGAAATTTCTAAACAGGGCATATTCGAATCAAAAAAAAGTATTGCTCCTCATTGATGAGTCCCACCGTTTGACGCACGATCTTCTGGAGGAAATACGTCTTCTATCCAACATTGAGCGGCAGAATGCCAAGCTGATCAATATCTTTTTTATCGGTCAGATCGAATTCAACAATCTGTTGTGGGAAAGACAAAACAGAGCGTTAAAACAGCGACTTACCATAAGTTATAATATATCCCCTTTAACCACATCCGAAACCGGAGAATATATCAGGCACCGCCTCAAGGTTGCCGGTACAGAGAAGGCGATTTTTTCGCCCACGGCAATTAATGAAATACACGCTTTTTCCAATGGACTCCCCCGCATGATAAATATCGTTTGTGATCATGCCCTGTTAAGTGGATATGTCAAAGGCGTATCCAGGATAAGCGTGAAAATTGTCCGGGAATGCATCAAGGATTTGCATATTCCAAGGACCCTCAGGATGACGGATGAAGCGGATTTTGATGACAGGGCGCAGGAGGGTTATGGGAAACAACAGGAAATACTGAAAAATCAACGCCCGGCGGATCAGAAAGAAAAGAAAGCGGGGCTTTTTAGACGATCTGCAGCCTATCTGGGATTGGGTATCCTCGTGGTGATCACTGCCGGTTATTTTTATTATTCAGGGCCATTTGATTTTTCGATGGATAAAATGGTAAGGCTCTGGGACCTGGTGAAAACAGAGATGAATCAACCCGGAAGTGATCGGTCTAACCGGTGGGACCGTCAGTTTGAAACCCTTCAGGATCCGGGCCCTGCTTCTGAAGAAGAAAAATTTGTTGAACAGGGCAGGCATGAGGCAGCAGCCATGCGAAATCAAAGGGGACTCGTCGCCGGTGCGCCTGGTATCACAGAAGCCGATCTGGCATCTGATGATGCCGGCATGGATAAAATAAGTCAGGGCCCAACGGACGATGACAGGCTTTCTTCCAACGACACGGCAGGTGCATCAATCCCGGACAAGGTTGGGTCGCGTGCCGGCACCATGGGAAAGTTTAAAAAATTGTACAGGGTGCTGATCTTGTTGGAACAAAGAGTGACGATACCCTTCCACCGGAACTCCAATGAGATTTCAGCAGAAGTGATCGAAACATTATCAGAGATCGCCGAGGTTCTCATCTACTACCCGGGTATTTCCATTCGAGTTGTAGGGTATACGGACTCATCGGGCGTTTACAGTTACAATAAAAGTTTGTCAAGTTTTCGGGCAAATATTGTTAAGAGCTATCTGGTAGGGAAAGGCGTGAAGAGAGAACAAATCACAGCTATCGGAATGGGTACCCAGAATCCCATCGGGGAGAATACAACCCGGAATGGGAGGAAAAGCAATCGACGGGTTGAAATTATGTTAGATGACGACAAGTCATTTTCCACATCCGCCAGACCTTGAGCCGGGATCTGAGCCGGTACTTAGATGGATTGAAACACCCTCCCTGACGCGTCATCCGCTTAACACATCGATCATGGTAAACATTTTACCCCTTGCACCTTTCTTTAGCTGTCTGCATAGAAATAATACAGCGTCAAGGGTTCCTTTCGCATAAATATCCCGGCCGTTGACATTGTGCTGAAATACAAAATTGACGGTGTTGTCATTCGATGTGAGGGTATAGGTATGCCAGGCATGCCCTTCAAGGTGCTCCTGTGGAATTCCCCATGTGTTTTTCTGGCTTTCCGGGTCTCGCTCCTTTATAATTTCCGATTCAGAAAATGGGATGCCAAGCTTTTTGAAATAGGACACCATGGCCTTAGCCGTACCACTGGTATCGGCCTTCCCTTTCTGGTGGCTTTCTCGAAGTTCGAGTGAATATCCTTTAAAAAGATCCGGGTAAGTATTTGCCGCATGTTCCATCATGGCCTGAAAACCGACAATCTGCTTGGCCATGTTGGGGGCGGTAACCGCAGCAATCGTAGACGTCTCAACCGTGCGGGAAAGAAGGTCCCTGTCACCGCCCGTGGTCCCCATGACAAATGGCAGACTGCAGCGGCAGTAAAACTCAGCATTATCGTTTACAGCACTCGGATGGGTAAAATCCACAGAAATGAAAAACCCATGTTCTTTTTTTATCTTGTCTATCGCGTTGATTCGCTTGTCCGGGTGTATCAGGCAGATGTCTACCGTCTCTATTCGAAATTCAGAAACGTTTATTTCAGGCCCGGTGAGAGAGTAGGGAAGTAGTTCAAACCGGCTGTCCTCCAGGGTGTGTTTCGCAGTATTAACTGCCACGTTGCCCGGGATTCCATTAATCATAATTTTTATTTTGTTCATTTTAGACCTCGTTTTATATGCTGATCGCGGTGTGTTTTTTTCAGGGCCTTCACAAGTTATTTGTCCGAAAAGGGGGCCCCGGGGTCAGGTATCAGATCTATGGCCCCTTTTAGTCGGGTCAGCTCCTTTGAATCAAGTTTATTGACATAGTGTTTCAGGGTCCGGATGGCAGTCGGAATATATTGCTCAAACCATTTCTTGCCCTTTTCCCGGCTCAAATAACCAAAGGCACCCAGAATCTGTAAGTTTCTGGTAAGGATACAATATCGGTAGCTGCTCAGAAATTCGTTTGGGTCTATTGCCCTTATGGACGATATTTTTTTTGCACAGTATTCTGCGAGCAATGCCTGTTCAGAAAAGGGAAGGCCGACATATGGGTCTATCAGCAGGGAGGCAAGATCATACTGGATCGGACCCAGCCGTCCGCCTTGAAAATCAATGAAATAGAACCGGTTCTTTTTAATCATTATATTTCTGGACTGAAAATCCCGGTGCATGAACCCGGTGACAGCATACTGCAGGGCTTTATCGGCAAGGTAGGAGAAATCTTCTGATAAATCAGATGGCGCAACATCTATCCCCAAAAAGGCATTTAAAAATGCATTGACAAAATAGCCGCATTCCTTTTCGATGATGAGTTCCTTGTCATAGAAGGATGTCTGGTATGCGATAGACGGGTCAAAACCCTCTTTCCCCCGTAATGACATACGGATGAGGAGATCAATCACCGCTTTGTAGTTTTTAACCACACCCTTTTTGCAGGTTGTTTTCAGGATTCGATCCTGAAATTTTTCATCCCCCACATCTTCAAGGAAAACCAGCCCGGAGAAGGTATCGTGAAAGTGGATTTTCGGCACCGGTATCTCCCGGGCCAGGAGATGTTGACCTATGGATACAAATGAGTCAGCTTCGGTCACTTTATCAGGCGCTCTGATATTGTGGTCGGCCAGGACAAGGGAGCGTGTTCCGGCCATGAGCCGGTACCATTGGCGGTCAGATCCGTCTCCCTCAAGTTTTGTGCAGGAGACAGGTTCTTCCGGCAAATCATGGAATGCCTGTCGGAATGCCTTGCGTGAGCAGTATTCAAATGCTGCTTCACGATAGGCCTGGGGGGTTCCGATGTCTTTCCAGAAATGGTGTTTTGAAATAAAAGCTTTGATGCCAAGCTGGTTTGAAATTGATTTCCGGTACAGGTCAATGCTGCTGTAGAACGTATTTTCCGGTACAAGAGAAACAAGTTCGGAATCGATCACCTGGATTCCCGTAAAGGCGAATTGGGTTAGGGCGTTCGAAGAGGAGGTGTCAATATGTTGATGGAATCCCATGATAAAATTATCTTTTGTCACGGACACGTTATTGTACATGTCACAATCATGAAGCACCAGGGTTGCAGGATGGTCATGGGAAAGGTGGAAATCATATACTTTCCCAATATCGATATTGGTTAAAATGTCGCTGTTTATCACAATAAACGGTTTGTCATCCCAAAAGTCTGCCACGTTTTTGATGGCGCCGCCGGTGCCCAGAATTTCTGTTTCATGCCGGATCGTCATCAATGGTGCGTATTTATGTCCGGCAATAAAACGTTCTATTTGGTCATGCAGATGGTGGGTGTTGATGATAATCTCTTTGCATCCGGCTTGAAGCAGATTATGGATAATGATATCCAGAAGGGGGCGTCCTGCAATCGGGAATAAGGTCTTGTGTAAATATTTTGTATAGGGCAGCAGTCTTGTTCCCAGTCCTGCCGCCAGGATCAGCGCCTTCATAATTCCTTTGGATAATGTTTCAATTCTGTAATAGGGTTAAGTATTTTTGGATCCGGTTGCTGTAGGTCTCAATCAGTTCATTGGCATCACCCTTGGTGATGCCGTGAGAAAGATAGAATTCAATCGCATTTTTATACGTGATTTTTGACAACGCCTCGATTTGTTCAATCTCCTTTCTCTTGAACATCCGGCTGCCCAGTGCCTGGATTTTTTTAATCTCTTCTTTGGCATCCAGGGAATTTTTTGGATAACGAATAAAAAAGGTCAGCACTATCAAATATGCTTCGAAAAAGGATTTGAGAAAACACGCAAAAATTTTTAATTTTCTCAAGCCCCCGGAGGTCAGGTTGTACGTATCCGGGAAAGTCGGATCGTAGCCAT
>JAUXCK010000145.1 GCA_030618925.1 Desulfobacteraceae bacterium | reverse complement strand
TCATCGGTCAAGTCGTTGAACGGAAGACATCAAAAACCCAGGTCAAATGGATTAAAGAGACATCACTGGAATGCTGAACCCAAACAAATCAGATAACACACACTTCTTCCCGCGAATGATTGGCTTCCTGCGGAAGATTAAACTATCTTCCGCAAATTTGCTGAAATGGATTGAGACCGGCCAAAAGAAGGCCCCTGTTTGCAGAACCTGAATCACTCAGAAACCGGGCGCCGGGAAGCTGCCCAGGACTAAACATCAAGACAACTGAATAGAGGGCCGGATTGTCATTATTAAGCCGGATGTCACACCCCTTTGATCCATATTATGATTATACTCGGAATCGAAACCTCTTGTGATGAAACTGCAGCAGCGGTGGTTGCGGATGGGGCAACAATTTTATCATCCGTGGTCTCCTCACAGGTCAGCATTCACCATCCTTATGGCGGTGTCGTTCCTGAACTTGCTTCCAGAAAGCATATTGAGGCCATTCAGAAAATTGTAGACGAATCGATTCAAAAATCAGGAAAGAAAGTGCACCAGGTTGATGCTGTTGCAGCCACCCAGGGACCCGGGTTAATCGGTTCTTTACTGGTGGGATTTTCCTTTGCCAAAAGTTTTGCATGGTTCCTCGGCATACCCTGTATCGGCATCAATCACCTGGAAGGCCATATGAATTCGGTTTTCCTCGGGTCTGATCCGCCGCCATTTCCCTTTGTTGCCCTGCTCGTATCAGGCGGCCATACCAGTATCTACCATGTTTTATCCCACACTGAATTTGAACCAATGGGCCATACCCGTGATGATGCTGCCGGTGAAGCCTATGATAAAGTTGCCAAAATGCTGGGTCTGGGGTATCCGGGCGGGGAAGTCATTGACAGGCTCGCACGGGAGGGAAATGCTGAAAAAATTGCTTTCCCGCGATCTTATCTGGACCGATCGGCCTTTGATTTCAGTTTCAGCGGTATCAAGACAGCCGTTAACCGATATATTCAGTCCCATGGGGATGAGGTTGCCGGCCAGATTCCTGATATTGCGGCGGGGTTTCAGGAAGCGGTGGTTGACGTTCTTTCCCATAAGCTTGTCCGGGCGGCAATGAAAAAAGGCTGTGACCATGTGGCAGTGGTCGGCGGTGTGGCGGCCAACACAAGGTTAAGGGAAAAGGTGACATCAGAAGCGGCAAAACAAAACCTTTGGGTCCATATGCCCCCTGTTGATCTCTGCGGCGACAATGCCGCCATGATCGCGTCAACAGGGTATCATTACATCCAGTCAGGTCATATGACGGATCTTTGTGCCGACGTCTACTCACGGGTCCGATGACAGGGACGCGTCTTCTTCATCAAAGCTATATTTTACCACCTGATAGTCGGCCCTGAATTTATTCACCTCATCCTTTACTGTTTTGCCGTCTATCACACATTCCTTCATGAGCGCTGCAATCCGTTCCATCTCAGGCTCTTTCATTCCGAATCGCGTCATTTCCGGGGTTCCGATGCGCAGTCCCTCGGGATTATCATGATTTTTAAGCGGTTCATGGGGCAGCATGTTCATGTTGAGAATAATGTCGTTTTCTTCAAGAAGATTCGACACATGGCTTCCACCGCCATGTGCTTTAACATTGACCGCTACCTGATGGCTTTCGGTAAAACCGAATGCTTTGGCTTCCACCGTGAAGCCCTGTTTGTCAAGTGCCACACCAAGCGCCTTTGCATTCCGTATGATCTGGTCAGCGTACGCTTCGCCAAATTTCACAAATTCACATGTACAGAGCGCCATCTGGGCCAGTGTGCCGAGATGATGATTACTGGAGGAACCCGGGAACGCGCCCCTGTCCACTTTTCTCCATAACGCATCGTCCATATTGCTTATGATGACCCCGCGCTGAGGGCCGAAATAGGTTTTGTGGGTGCTTGCGGTAATTAACAGGGCCCCTTCACTCAACGGGTCCTGGAAACGTTTTCCCGCGATCAGGCCAAGAACATGGGCAGCATCATAGATAACCCTTGTTCCCTCTTCGCTGCATATGTCACTGATTTCTTTCACCGGTTCCGGAAAAAGAAAGAGGCTTTTGCCCAGCACGATGACGGCCGGCTTTGTGCTTTGAATCAGAAATTTAGCCTTGTCCAGGTCCACGTGATACCCATCCTCCGACAAGGGGATATCGATAATATTTTTGGTAAACTTCCCCAAAGCCCCCATTCGATGATGACTGATATGCCCGCCCCCTGGCGTGGAATTCGCCATCACAACATCACCGGCATTGACAAATTTACTGAATATCGCTTCATTTGAATTTGTCCCGCTGATGGGCCGGACTTCCGTATGCTTGCAGTTAAACAGCTTTTTCAGATCCCTCTTGACGTTACTTTCAATATCGTCAATATAGCGGGTCCCCTTGTAGTAGCGCTCTCCTGGATGGCCCTCCGCATAACGGTGCACAAAATCAGAACCGGCAACCGCCCGTACTTTTTTGCTCTGTACATTTTCACTGGCGATAAGATTTAAACACCTGTCGCGCCATTCATCCTGTTCCTTGATTAACCCGATCGTTCTCGCAAACTCCTGATAATTCATCTTGTAAAATCCTTATTGCCGGCAGGCATTTGTTTAGAAAAGCTGTGAAAGATCTCTCGTGTTACCCCAATATTTTCTTTTTCCATTGGCTGTATCGCCACAATGCAGCCAGTGCTTTTACTGTCATCTCGGGAGAATGCAACACAGGTATATCCGGCCCCGCCGATTCGCTTATGTAACTTGAAAATTCATCGTGGCCCACGACACAGACCACCAGGGGTTTATCCGGTGAAAGTTTCCCGATGGCATCAATATGACCATACATATCCTGCATATCAATGCCAATCGTCAAAAACTCACGAAAAATTTTGTGCGGAAATGTGAGAATCGCCATCACCATGTCAATTTCAGGGTCCTTCACCATGGCGCTCAATGCCTCTTTAAACAGTCCTGACGGCCCGACATCAAGGGGATTTTTTACATTCATCCATTCAGGGGCACTCTTTTTTATTTCATCAACAACCGATAGCGAAGGTGGCGGGACCTCAAGTCCTGACGTGATGGCCGTATCCGTGGCCAGCGCACCCATGCTGCCGCTTCCGGTAACGATCCCAAGCCTGGGGCCTTTTGGGAGTGGCTGAGATGCAAAAACCCCTGTGAACTCAACAAGTTCATCCAGGCTCTCCACCCTCGTGACCCCGGTTTGAACAAACATCCCGGCATACAATGAATCCTCGCCCGAAAGACTTCCGGTGTGGGACACCGTTGCCGCCATCCCCTGGGGGGTTCGACCGCTCTTTAAAACCAGAACAGGTTTATCAATGGAAATTTTAGACAGCGCATCTGTCAATCGTTTTCCGTCTGCCGCACCTTCGAGATACATCATCACAAGCCGCGTTGCTTTGTCCTGGTGAAAATAATCCAGCATCTCGATTTCATTCACATCAATACGGTTGCCCAGTGTCACCGCCTTGGAAATAAACACCCCGCGAAGATGAAGTTTGTCAAGCAGGATGTTGCCGAACACCCCACTCTGGGCAATAATCGCGACGTTTCCGGGCGTAAACGCCTCCTCTATGGTTTCGGTAGTCGTAAAGCTGTTATCCGTGTTGACAATCCCGACACAATTGGGTCCAATTGCCCTCATGCCATGCTTCAAAAGGATTCTTTTGACCTCATCCTGCAGCACTCTGCCTTTGTCACCGGTTTCAGCGAACCCGGCACTTTCGATAATGACATGGCGAATGCCCTTGCTGCCCAATTCTTCCAGCACACCCGGCACACTGGGCGCCGGCACAATCACGATGGCAAGGTCAAGCGCGTCCGGAACCTCTGAAACCCGCTTGTAGACATGCATTCCGTGCATCTCACCGCCTTTTGGATTAACAAGATACAAACGGTCATCCCATCCTTTTTCCTTAAACATCATGGGGACGCCAAACCCAAAGCCAGGCGTGCGTCTGGCCCCCACCAGAACAACCCCCCTTGGATAAAAAAAAGTGCTGATATCGGTCGTGTTCAACGGTTTTCCTCCAATTCTGATAAGCGTTCAAAATCTCTTTGCACAAAAGAAAAAATGGACATTATCACAGTTTGAATTGACAAATCAAGTATTCCGGGATACCTAAACGGAATAAACTTGAATACAAATAACCGGGGAGGGACAAATGACTGAACCTGAAGCCAGAACCAAGCCGCCCAATTTCCTTGAAATCAATGCGGGTAACAATCCGGATAAAATGGCGTACATCGGGCTTGAACGTTCCATGACGTATGGACAGCTGCGTGAAAGAGCCCGTACACTTGCAAAGAGTCTTTACCGTCTGGGCGTCAGGCCCGGAGACCAGGTTGCGCTCATGTCCTACAACTACCCGGAAAATGCCGAAGTGTCGAATGCCCTTGCTTATCTCGAGGTGGGGTCCGTGCCCATCGGCTTCAGGATGAAGCCGCCGGAAATCGAATACATTGTGGATAATTCGGATTCCAGGATCGTCATCTTCTGGCATGAGTTTGCCGATCGCATTCTGCCGTTTAAGAAAAAATACAAAAAAGTACTGCCTGACGGGTTTATCTCTTTTGGCGGATCGCCTGTTGACGGCGCCCTTGACTTTGAAAGCCTGTTTGAAGATCCGCCGGACATGGACCTGGATAATCTGCCCCCTGCCAAAGAAGCCGGCAGTTCCATGATCTATACTTCCGGTACCACAGGCAGGCCCAAAGGCGCAGCCCGGAGCACTGATTTTGTCAACAGGCCCGGTGTCATGGATTACCTGTTCGGCACCATCAGTTTTTTTAATATGGACGCCAATGAAATACATCTGGTATGCTGCCCGCTTTACCATTCCGCCCCTTTCTATTTTGGCACCATCACTTTTTTTCTCGGCGGCACAACCCTCTACCAGCCCAGATTCGATCCGGAACAATTCCTGGAACTCGTGGACAAATACAAGGTGACGTCTACTCATCTGGTGCCCACCATGATCACGCGGCTGCTCGAGGTGCCAAAAGCATTTACCGATAAACTGGATCTTTCCAGCCTGCGCTCGGTGGTCTGCGGCGCCGCCCCTCTTTTCCCTGAATACAAACTGGCCTTCCTGGACCGGTTTGGACCCTGCCTGTATGAATATTATGGATCAACAGAAACCGGCCTAAACACCGGCATCACTCCGGAGGAGATGCGCGAGAGACCCGGAAGCGTCGGCAAGCCCTTCCTCAACAACGAACTGATCATCTACGATGAGGCCGGAAATGAAGTGCCGGACAATGAGCGCGGTGTGCTTTATATGAAAAACCCCATCATGATGGACGGCTACTATAAAAACGACAATGCCACGACAGAAACCTTCAGGGGAAAATTCATGACCGTGGGTGACGTGGCTGTCCGCGATGAGGAAGGGTATTATTTCATTGTCGACCGCATCAAGGACATGATCATCCGTGGCGGTGTGAACATTTATCCAGCTGAGGTGGAAGAAGTTCTGACCACAATGCCCGGCATTGCCGACGTTGCGGTTGTGGGGAAACCTGACAAGGAGCTCGGCGAGACCGTAGCCGCCTTTGTCGTTCGTCAGGATTCGCAAATTTCCGAAGAGGATATAACCGCCTATTGCAGCAAAGAAATGGCGAATCAGAAGATTCCGACAACCCTGATATTTACCGATGAAATCCCCCGAAGCCCGACCGGCAAGATTCTGAAAAGGGACCTGAGGGAATTACTATAGACCCGGACACTATGAATTGGGGTGCCCCGCTCTACAAACAGCGGAAACGCGACATAAAACCCAAGAAGCAGATGATATTAGATCGGGTATTTCCCGTACTTTCGGGCAGCACGAAACATGGCAATGGCATTTTCAGCCTTGACGTCCTTATGGATTGAGTTTGCAGATGCCAGGATGTAGCCGCCGCCCGGCGCTGCTTTCTGGATGGTTTCCCTGACTGTTTCCTCAACTTCTTCCACGGTGCCGCTTGGCAGCAGGTCAACACAGTCAATGTTGCCGAGGATGGCTGCCCTGCCTTTACAGATCTCCTTGGCCTGAACGATATCCATGCACTGGGGTTGAATCGGATGTATTCCGTCAAAACCGCAGTCCAGAAAATCTTCCAGAATTTGTGTTATATTACCGCAGGAATGTTTTATGACCGGCACACCCCTTTTATGGGCTGCATCCACGACTTCCTTATAGTATGGTTTGATAAACTCACGGAATTGGTGCGGCGACATCATGGGGCCGGTGTTCATGGCCAAATCGCCGGTGCAGCAGAAAAATTCAACACCATTGTCGACCCCGATGTTGATAACATCAATGCAGATATCTGTGGTGATCCGCATAATTCCATGGGCCATCTCCGGATCATCATAAAATCTGATGAGCGCCTCATCAATTTTGCCCTGCAGGGCCCAGTATGTCTTCCAGGGGTCCGGCGGCATGAGGACGATGGCTTTTTGATCCTTGAAATGTTCCTTGGCGAGTTGCGCCGGCAACACCCATGTGACATCTATTACGGGTTTTTCATATGCCTCCAGATCTTTTCGGGTGGTAATCGGGCCCTGGAGGGGGTGCGCCAGACCGTTATCAGACGGCATATAAACGATCCCCAGCGGGTCGCGGATTCGATTTTCGCCGATAACCTCATTGCCTGAAAATACGGGCAGGGTCATGCCGTCCAGATCAAGTTCTTCCACCACTAGATAAAGGGTGGCGAGCAGGGCCATCACCTCATCGGGATCCATTTCGTGAATAAGCTTAAACTCAGGCACATCTTCAGTGAAATGTTTTGCAATGCTGATAATGCTTGATTCGATAAACGCCAGTTCCCATATGGGCACCCTGTCCGGCTGCCCGCCGCCAAGTGCCATGGCAAAACGTTCTTTTCCTGTCATCATATGACTTCCCTCCAATA
>JAUXCK010000329.1 GCA_030618925.1 Desulfobacteraceae bacterium | reverse complement strand
TCACACGGCAATTAAATTAACTTTTTATCCATGTTAGACTTAAAAACATATCTGACATTAAAACAAAACCAGGTTGACGCCAGACTCACAGAACTCCTGGCCGTCAACCCGGAATCCGACAAGTTATCCACAGCCATGCACTATTCTCTCATGGCAGGCGGGAAACGGCTGCGACCCATATTGTGCCTTGCTGCAGCCGAATCGGTTGGGCGCATAAACAATGACACACTTAACGCTGCCTGTGCCCTGGAAATGATACATACGTATTCTCTTATTCACGATGATCTCCCGGCCATGGACAACGATAATCTCCGGAGGGGCAAGCCCACCTGTCATATCGCGTTTGATGAAGCGACAGCTATTCTGACAGGTGATGCCCTTCTGACGCTGGCGTTTGAAATCCTTTTATCTGAACAGGGTTCCCTTTCACCTGAAGAGGCACACAACAAACTCACCATCACCCATGCCATAGCTGTTGCAGCCGGGGCCAGGGGAATGATTTCCGGACAAATGATGGATATTGATTCAGAGAATATTGAACTAAGTGAAGCGGATCTGAAAAAAATCCATCTGTCCAAAACAGGTGCACTGATCAAAGCGTCACTTTACACAGGCGGGGTGCTGGGGGGCGGCAGCCCCGAAGAGGTTCAGGCACTAAAAATATACGGAAAACATATTGGCCTTGCTTTTCAGGTGGCCGATGATATTCTCAATGTTGAAGGGGATCCATTGGTCATGGGTAAGGCCATCGGTACGGATCAGGCTTTGAACAAATCCACTTACCCTTCGGTAATGGGGGTTGATCGTTCAAAGGCGTATGCAAAAACCCTCATTAAAAATGCATTGGATGGGCTTGCAATATTTGACGGGCGCGCAGATCCGCTCCGTGCCATTGCAGGATATATCATCGAGCGCAATCAATAGACACGAATATTATTCAAATTATTTTGAATTGCTGCATTTTAATAAGGAGTTATTCTCATTGAGCATTCTTGAAAATATCAATACCCCGGCAGATTTAAAATCTCTTCCGCGCTATAAACTTCCGGAACTGGCTTCCGACATCCGAAAATTAATTGTTGAAGTTGTTTCAAAAAACGGCGGCCACCTGGCATCCAGCCTCGGTGTCGTGGAGCTGACTATTGCGATTCATTATGTTTTTGATGTTCCGGATGATAAACTGATATGGGATGTCGGCCATCAGTCCTATGCCCACAAACTTTTAACCGGTCGGAAAGACGTTTTTCACACGCTTCGACAACACAATGGTCTTTCCGGCTTTACGCGTATCAGCGAAAGCCCGTATGACGCCTTTACAACCGGTCATGCCAGCACATCCATATCAGCGGGCCTGGGCATCGCCACTGCCAAGCAACTAAAACATGACGCATCAAAGGTGATTGCGGTCATCGGTGATGGCTCCCTGACCGCCGGCATTGCATATGAAGGGCTGAATCAGGCCGGTGATATCCACAAAGATAAAAACTTAATCGTTATATTAAATGACAATGACATGTCAATCTCGCGCAATGTGGGGGCACTGTCATCCTATTTAAGCCGGACATTTTCAGCAAAGTCTCTTCAGGGGTGGCGAAAAGGATTGGGTGAATTCCTCAGGTCATTGCCCAAAATCGGAGAAAATTTATACCGGCTTGCCAAACGTTCGGAAGAATCAATTAAAATGTTTGTTACCCCGGGCATGCTGGTTGAGGCGTTTAACTTTGAATACTTCGGCCCTATCGATGGACACAAGCTGAACCATCTGATTGACATAATGAAAAACATCAAAAGTATCCACGAACCTGTTCTCCTTCATGTCACCACCCGGAAAGGAAAAGGATACCTGCCGGCAGAAAAAAACCCGACATATTTTCATGGTGTCGGCAGCTTTGAAGTGAAAACCGGCAACACCAATAACAAAAAAAGCGACATCCCTACCTATACCCACGTTTTCGGCGAAACCATGATCAAAATGGCCAAAAAAAACGATAAGATCATCGCTGTTACAGCAGCAATGCCTGAAGGTACAGGCCTCGGAAAATTCGCCAAAACATTTCCGGATCGGTTTTATGATGTGGGTATTGCCGAACAGCACGGCGTTACCTTTGCGGCAGGGATGGCCACCGAAGGATTCAAACCCGTGGTTGCCGTATATTCAACTTTTCTGCAACGCGGGTACGATCAGATATTGCATGACGTGTGCCTGGAGGCATTGCCCGTTGTTTTTGCAGTTGATCGCGGCGGTATCGTCGGAGAAGACGGTCCCACGCATCATGGTCTTTTTGATTTTTCATATTTAAGAAGCCTGCCCAATATGGTTGTCATGGCGCCAAAGGATGAAAATGAGCTTTCCCGGATGCTCGCAACAGGGATTTCTCATCAGGGGCCCATCGCCTTCAGGTACCCGCGCGGAAAAGGTGTTGGATGCCCTCTTGATGATGACCCTGAACCCATTGCGATCGGAAAGGGAGAAATCTTAACCAAAGGCAATGATATCCTTATCCTGGCCATCGGCAGTTGCGTATCAGACGCCCTTGATGCACAGGAGACACTAAAAGATGAGGGCGTGAATACAACTGTGGTGAATTGTCGTTTTGTAAAACCCCTTGATGCAAAGCTCATCCGTTCACTGGCAAAAAAGATTCCCCGTATCGTCACTGTTGAAGAAAATGTCCTCCAGGGGGGATTTGGGAGCGCTGTGCTGGAATGCCTGAACGATATGGGCGCAAACAGTTGCCGGGTGGAAAGAATCGGTATCAAGGATCTATTTGTTGAACACGGTCCCCAGGCTGTTTTACGATCCAAGTACGGCCTTGATGCTGCCGGTATTGTAAAGCGTGCCAAAAAGCTACTCAAATAATGGCAGGTAAACACAGAAAAAGGGTGGATCTTTTTCTTTTGGAAAAAGGACTGGTCCCCAGCCGTCAGCGGGCCCGGGCCCTTATTATGGCCGGGAAAGTACGGGTAGACGGCCAATCTGTGGACAAGCCCGGTACATTAATTGACATAAATGCGGATATTCGACTTGATGCGGACCTGCCCTTTGTCAGCAGAGGAGGACTCAAACTCCAGGAAGCGCTTCTCTTTTTAAAAATCGACCTGAAGCATAAAATCTGCCTTGATGTCGGGGCATCCACCGGCGGATTTACAGACTGCCTTCTTCAAAACGGTGCCAGACAGGTCTTTGCGGTTGATGTCGGCTATGGTCAACTGGCCTGGAAGTTGAGACAAAATCCGAGAGTGGTGACCATTGAGCGAACCAATATCCGTCATATGCCCATCACTGCCCTGCCCTGCCCTGTTGATCTCGTTACCATTGATGTTTCTTTTATTTCCCTTAAAATAGTTGTTCCTGCTGTGATGAAGTTTATGAAAAACACCGGATTCATACTTGCCCTGATAAAACCGCAATTTGAAATCGGCAAGGGCAGAGTCGGTAAAGGAGGGGTTGTCAGAGACCCGGAACAGCATCATGAGGTCATCACTACCCTTTCCGATTTTTTCATGGCTTCCGGGCTGACCCCCGGCCCCGTGGTCCCCTCCCCTGTCCTCGGCCCAAAAGGAAACAGAGAGTTTATGATTCACTTAACCTTCACGCATTAGCCCCCATTCCTGAAAAACTATCGTTTCTGTTTTAGCTTGATTTTTTTAAATAATAACTATATGAATTTTTATTTGACACAAAATTTTTAACTGAGAGGAGCTTAAATGAACGACCTAGTGGATAAAATCAGAAATATTGCCCTTATTGCCCATGGTGGGGCCGGTAAAACCTCCCAGCCAGGTCGCGACCATTTGGAGTGGCGCCCAATAAGAAGACGCTCGGTTTCCCATCAGAGACAGCCTGGAAAGCTGTATGGGCGTAACCCTCAATAGTAAAAAATTGTAACAGCTGGTGCTCCCCCAACCAAACTTCGTCGGCTCCATATGCGATCGCTTCATGAGCAAGATCAGCGACCCGATGCCCCATTAAAAGTCCCACCAGAGACCAATGCAGTCCGTCAGC
>JAUXCK010000290.1 GCA_030618925.1 Desulfobacteraceae bacterium | reverse complement strand
TTGACACCGGGCGGGGTTTCCTGAAATGCTGCATTGAAATCAAATCCAAGGTAGGGGTTTGTACAGGCAGGTTCAGACCCGGTGGCCACCCAGAAAAAGCCAGTCTCCGGCTGAAATATCACAGAAGTAACATTGCCTTCAAAACAGAGTGTCGCCCCCGTGCCCCGCTCCTTACCGGTAACCTGATCCATATGATCTCCCATAAACCCGGCGGCCATTGCCGGGGTAATCTGACCGTAATTTTCATCGATGAGATCCATGATTCTGTCATGTCTGCCCAGGACATTTCTCATGGCAAGGTTATAGATGGATAGCAGGTCAGCTGCTTTCAATTCCGGTGTGAAGGCACAGTTGGTAAGCGCAATTGTCCTGCGTTCCATCTGCCGGACACCCAGAGCGACCCGCGTGGCTTCAACCGCGACTGCCTTGCCGGATTTTCCGTCAGCGATCATGAGCCCAAACGCGCCTCCCCGAGGCTGGCCTTTCAACAGGGTTAGGGCATCATCGATATTTTCTGCTTTTCTCATGATCTGATTTTCAAAAATCGTAAACGAGACACCGGCAGGGCTTGCCCCGGTAAAGCCCATGAAATGTCCGCCGATCACAATGCCTTTTTCGTTCATGGCAGAGTTGCATTTAAGCAGGCCTGCCGTGGAGACCTTTACATAACGAAAGCCGTTTTTTGGCTCATAGAAAAAAATGGTCTGGTTCCTCACCCAGCGTTGCTGGGCACTGTAATCCGTGTTCCGGCCGAAGATGAGTTTGCTGTCTTCAGTGGCAGGCCCTGAGGCCACAAAGCTGGTACACTCGGTAGTGAAGCCAAAATCTTTGGCTGCGGTGGTAATCTGATTCGCTACCATGGCCATATTCATATCAGACAGGAAATTTGCGATAAAAATAGTCCTGTAATCCATTCCTGCACCGTCTGCAATGCCTTTAAGCTCCTCGAGAAATTCGCTGGGTGTGTTTTTCTCGATAGGCGCGTAGATCGAAATTTCCAGGTAGATCAGCATAATTTTTTTAATCCACCCGGACAGTTTTCGAAATTTTGGAATAGAGGATAGGGGATCGGCAAAGACCGGGACCGTGCTGGTTACGATGTCATTTTTTAACAATTTTCCGTGTTGATAGCCCATTTCATATGAGTTGCCCTTGAGGAAGAGAATGATATTTCCATTCTGGCGCATCATCCGGGCATCGCCGAACTTAAATGCGTTTCCATTTTGAGATACAGTTAACTGATCCAGGCGTTTCACCCTTTTTGAATCAGGAAGATATGCGATTCCGGAAGTGACCCTTTTCGAACTGATCAAGACATAGCCGCCTATCGCCACGACAATTAAGATAATACATACCCCCGTTAAGAATTTTATCATATTCCCTCCAGCCGAGTTCAGGTTTAATTTTTTTTGGTCGAATTTTTAATCCACTCAAGGTTAAACCGCACAAGCTTCAGGTAACGTGTTCTGTATTTGTTCTTTTTCCTCCATCCCTGTTCGTAGAGTGCATAGATGATGCCGTTTTTCACATTTATATCAGAATAGCCGGCTTCATCTTTCTGGTAGACTCTGGAAATGGGCCAGGTTTTGCCGTCATCAAAACTCACTTTTATCCCAAGGGGCTCCCGGGGCCCCCAGAGATTGAAAAAAAGAAGGCTGAAGGATGTGGCAAGTTTGTACTGGCAATTGGAAAAGAGGATGGTGTTTTCATCATAGCGGTGCAAGGATCCAAAACAGACCGGGTCAGGGAGACTTGTATCAAGATAGGATTCGGTCCATCCCGTGGCGCCGTCGGGACTGATGCTTACAGCCCTGTATGCATAATCTTTTGAGTACTCATTGTTTCTCATGTTTATCATGGCACGCCCATCCGAGAGTTCGACAGTCACGGGTTCGCTCGGATCCTTTACATCTGCATGCGGGACGATGTCTCCTGTCTGCCACGTGTCCCCCCTGTCATCACTGTAGAAAGCGGATACCACGGATGGGTGGTGTCCGTCGCTGCCCTGGCCCAGGGAAAGCCATACAGGTATGAGAATCCTTCCGCTTTTAAGCTGAATTCCGTGCCCGGGACCGGCGGCAATGGTTTTCCAGGGGAAATCTTTTTTAAAGCCTTCAAATGAAGCGGTGGTGTCGATAGTATTTGACCATGTTTCCCCGGCATCGTCACTCCTTTGGTAAAAGCTTTTGTTATAGTTCGTGAAGTATAGAAGATGAATGGTCTCCGAATCGTTTTCACTCACCATGACCGGATTGTTTACGGTATCTGATCCGCTGCTGAAGAGCCGTCTTCTTTTTTCCCATGTGCTTCCGCCGTCCAGGCTGCGCTTCATGACAAGATCGATGTCCCCCCAGTCGTCGTAGCTTTCACGCGCCTCACAATAGACCACAATAGTTCCCTTTGGTGTGATAACGATCCCTGGAATTCGAAAGGTGATATATTCCGGATCGGTCTCCGAATCAAAGAGGATTTGTGCGTTAAAAATTTCGCCGTCCTGTGGTACGATTTTGTGGGATTTATCCATCAATAAGTTGATGAACCCGCTGACGGAAAAACCTAGAAATACGAGGGCCAGTAGGGCGGGGAGGGCGAATCTGCCAATGCCGGCGTCTTTTTTGATTTTTGCCCGGTAAACTGCGCCCCCGCACAGCAGCAGAGATAAAAAAGGGAGAACAAGGCCCGAGTAGTAACTGGTCTGGGCAGCGATGACAGCATCAGCCGCCTCCTGTACCAGGGTGATGCCCAATCCGTTCCAGGCGAGGAACACGGGAACCATCAGGAAAATCTGCAGTATACCGGGTGACGCATCTCCGGTGGCGATCATTTTTTTGACGCACAGGGTTGTTTTTACCGCGTAATTGATAACGAGAAGGATCGAGACGGTGATGATGATTGTTACCCAGTCCCATGAAGCGCCGGTGGCATCCTGCATGAATGCGTTCACTTCCTTCCAGAACGACCGGGTAAAAAACATCAGGATGATGAACAGGATGATATTGAGCGACATAAAGGCAAAAAGAGCTGTTCTAACCTTGCCCTTGTATTTTTTACCTGTGGCGTTTGATGTCATCTCATTCTCTCCGATTTTTTTGAACCATTTGCGTTGGATCCCTGAATCCAAATCGGCTGGATGGGCAATGTTTTTTCTATCAAGAATGTATAGCAAGAGCACAGGGGTTTAACAACGGAAAAAAAAGGATGAACAAATGAAAGCCATCATGATCATGTGCGATGCCTATCCGGGCAAGGTGCTCGACATGATGGACGGCACGGGCCCCTTTTGGGTGAGCTATGGAGGGTGGGCAAAAATTATTCAACCTCTTTATCATGAAGTCGCGCACACACCGCTTTTTCGATCCAGTTGATGAATTCACACTGTCGCTGCCGCTGATCCAGCACATCGTCGTCAATGGCCAGCTGCCAGCGTAAATCCTTTCGAAGCGGTTCTCGGGAGAGTGTCTTCATGCGGGTTACCATAGACGCCATATCTTCATGATTTGCATAAAAGCCATATTCGATAAGCTTCTTTTCCCTGGCGACAATCAGGCAGGCCATCTCATGGAGGTCATATTCAGGATGGTATTGTGTGGCCCAGAAGGTACCGTTTTTATGATTCACCACCGCCGACTGGACATCTGTCCAGTCGTTTCCGGCCAGAAGTATCGCGCCCGGGGGCATCCGGGTGACCATGTCATCGTGGCTGATAAAGGCTTCAAAGACGGGTGGCTTCCCCTGGTACATTGGATGATTTTTTCCCTTGTCTGTCAGCACGATCTTCCTGGCAATTCCCATTTCCCGCCCCTTTGGGTTGGGTTCGACTTTACCGCCTGCCACAACCACCGCGATTTGAAGTCCCCAGCAGGAACCAAAACCCGGTGTTCCGACTTCGTAGGCTGTTTTTGCCAGTTCCAGCTGATGGCGGACACTTGGATTGTCCGTGTCATTTATGGACAGGCTGCAGCCTGTCCACAAAAGGCCGGCATAAGTGCTCAGCTTTTTTGCATCCGGTATCTCCGCACCAAAGTCGCTGGGCAGCAAAACATCATATTCCGCCGCCGGCAGATAGGTAAGGAGCATATCCGCATAAAGCTTCCACGCCAGTGTCATCCCGGCGCCTTCGAGCTCCTCCCGGCCTTCTTTGGGGTATCCGTCTATAATCAGAAATTTCAAGGGGGTGGTCATCAGGCTTGCCCTCCCATAGGGTGTCAATCCAATATCAGGTGTTCAGGCTGTCCACGATTGCCACCAGGTCTTTATAATCGGTGCAAAGCGCTTCTGCCCTGGTATCGGTGCTTCCCCGATCTTTGACAACACTGGTCAATATGGCTTTGGCGCCCACGTTATGGGCGCCGTCCACATCCTTTTGCTCTCGATCTCCGATGTGGACAATTTCACTCAGGTCTATATCCAGGTCTTTGGCCACTGCGTGAAACGCCCTGGGTGCCGGTTTTGCACAACCAACTTCATCTGAAAATGCGAAACTGCTGAAACAGTCTAAAATGTTATTGTCCGCCAGCAACCGGCGCAGCACACGGCC
>JAUXCK010000253.1 GCA_030618925.1 Desulfobacteraceae bacterium | reverse complement strand
TCTACATTTGTACTGTTGGTCTAGTACAGATCATCATCACATTGAAATGTTATAAATACAACTTGTTCTGGCCACGATATTGCTGAAAATAGCCACTATGAATCTGATCTTGTGCTCCTTGATCATTCCCAAAAGGCGTTTGTGTCTTCCTTCAATTTTAAATTTAAATAACTTTTTCATAACCTTTTCAACTCACCCCTGGCGCATCATTTTAATGGCCATGTCAGCCACCCGCATGGAAGCCCCGGGCCCGCCCAGTTTTTCCCGAACTCCAAGAAAATCTTGTTTCATCTGTTCAAGTTTCCCAGGATCTGCCAGTAAATCACAGACGGTCCTGGCAATGCGCCCGGGGTTGGCATCTTTTTGAAGCAGCTCGGGAACAATCTCCTCACCTGCAATTAAATTGGCAAGCCCGCCATACTTGACCTTGACAAACCGCCTGGCAATCCAATGGGACAGGGCCGATGCTTTATAAATAATCACCATGGGGATACCCGCAAGGGCCGCCTCAAGGGTAACTGTCCCGGATGCAGCCACAAGGAATGAGGCACGACTAAATATTTTACCCACACCTCCGTCTACAAGTTCAAAGAGGCCTGTCTCTTTGTGAGGGGCCAGAAACCCCTCCACCAGATTCCGGTCCACTGAAGGGGCAAGTGAGACCATGAACCTGACATCTGTTATCTCCCGGTGTATCAACCGCCCTGCATTTAACAACACCGGCAGGAGCCGTGTGATCTCTTTTTTTCGGGATCCCGGCAAAAGGCCAATCACGGGGCTCCCCTCGGAAGTGATGTGATTTGGCAACCCGGGGATGTCATCCATCAAAGGATTCCCCGTGTAGGTGGCAGAAATCCCGTGGCGTTTAAAAAAATCTGCCTCAAAAGGCAAAATCACTGCCAGTTGGTCCACCCGCTCTTTAATAATATTAACCCGTCCGGCTCGCCAGGCCCATACTTTGGGCGGGATATAATAGAGCACGGGAATCTTGTATTTCTTGGCGGTCGCGGCCACCCTAAGGTTAAAATCTGCAAAATCGATGAGAATCAGGAGATCGGGCCTCAGGTCTTTAAGGAGCGTTTTAGCTGCCCCCAAAGCCCGCCGGATCACGGGTAATTTCGAAATGACTTCGGTAATCCCCATGACAGACAGGTCCGAAATATTGAAAAAAAGTTTGACGCCTTCAGATTTAAGTCCATCCCCCCCTATACCGCAGAAAAACAAAGACGGGTCCTTCAGCCGCATCGCCTTGACGAGACTGGCACCGTGAAGATCGCCGGAAGCTTCACCTGCAATCATCATAACACATTTCTGTTTTATGACTTCGATCATGTTCAACCAAAGGGGGAGGACTGCCTAATTAATGTGTTTGTATAGACCCGGGTGCGTTACAGGGCGACAATTGATATTCCGCATGTGTCAGAAAAAGCGATCATTTCCTCTTTCTCAAAAACAATGACCTTACCGGATTCGATCGCAAGGGCTTTTGCACCGGATTCACTCATCACACGAACCGTATCGATCCCAACCGCCGGTATATCAAACCGTAAATCCTGATTGGGCTTGCTGACTTTGATCACCACAGCATTGCCGCTTCCCAGTATGCCGCCGCGCTTTATGGTTTCATCGGTGCCATCGATGGCCTCAACCGCCATCACCGATCCACCGGCGACCACAATGCACTGCCCGATATCAAGCCCGCCGATCTCTTTTGCCAGCTCCCATCCCAGATCCATATCCGCCTGCTCAGCGGCTGACGGTTTTCGTTTTGTCCAGCATCCTTTTTCCGCAAGGATCTCCGGAAACAAAAATGTGGAAGAACGGATGGATATTCCCTCCTGTTCAAGCAGATCGGCCAGCGCCCTTAAAATGGCATCATCATGGGTATGCTTCATGCTTGAAATAATTGAAACAGCCAGTGAATCGGGCCGCATCTCCTCGAAGAGGTTTGGCTTGATGATGGTCCCCATCATGACGGCCTCTGTGACCCGGCAGGATTTAAAAAAAGTCACCAGACGCTTGATCTGCCCCAGATGAATCCACTTAATCTCATCAACATGGTTTTCAAGTTCCGGGTCTGTTTGATTCACATGGGCCAATGCATGAACGGAAAACCCCTTTAATCGGGCTGTTTTTGAAAAAATAATGGGAAACTGGCCGCCGCCTGCTATGAGTCCGATCTTTTTCATAATTTTATATCAAAAATAAATCTACCGGGTGACGCCCCGCTGGGAAGATTTGATAAATTCAACCAAATTGACGACATCCGGAATTTGCTCTACTTCTGCCCGGGCCCTTGCCACTGCCTCATTCACCGTCAATCCGATGCGGAAAAAGATGCGGTATGTTTTTTTCAGGGCAGACAATGTCTGTGTTGAAAAGCCATGCCGTTTAAGGCCAACGGTATTGATACCGTAAAGTCTGGCCCGGTCTCCCGCCGCCCGGACAAATGGGGGGATATCCTTGACCACCGCTGTTTTCCCACCGACATAGGCATAGTCGCCGATATTCACAAACTGATGAATGGCCACAAGCCCCCCTATAAATGAATAATCACCGATGTGGATATGACCGGCCAGGGTGGCATTATTGGCAAGAATCACCTTGTGTCCTGTTTTACAGTCATGGGCAATATGGACATACGCCATTAACAGATTTTCTTCCCCGACCTCTGTAACACCGCCGCCGCCTTCGGTTCCCCGGTTCAGGGTTGCGAATTCCCGTATGACCGTCCCGCGGCCGATTTTAAGATAAGATTTTTCGCCCCTGAATTTCAGGTCCTGGGGAATGGCGCCGATGGATGCATATTGAAATATTCTGCAGCTCTGTTCAATCCGAACATACGGCTCAATAACGACGTGGGGGCCGATAACGGTTCCCTTTCCAATTTGCACATTGCTGCCAATGATCGAATATGGTCCGATTTCCACATCAGAATCAATCTCTGCCTTGGGGTCAACGAGTGCGGTTGGATGTATCATATTGTCGCTCCTAAAGATGCCAAGAATTCGGCCTCAGCTATTTTTTTTTGATTTACATATGTTATCCCGCTCATTTTTATGGCCTTTGTCCGCGCCCTTATAATTTTCACTTCAGAAATAAGCTGATCACCGGGCAGAACCGGTTGCCTGAACCTGACTTTATCCATCCCCATAATATAAATGAGATCGTCTGGCTCCTGAAGAGAGGATTCAAATATGAGAAAACCACCGGCCTGTGCCATGGCCTCAAGTATCAGAACCCCGGGCATAATTGGTTTTCCCGGAAAGTGTCCTTGAAAAAAAGGCTCATTTATGGTGACGTTCTTTAATGCCTTGATTCGTTTACCCGGCTCGATCTCAAGAATTTTATCAATGAGCAGCATTGGAAAACGATGCGGCAAGTGCGCCATAATGTCTTGAATCGAATATTGTGTTTCCATCTTTTCACAACCCCTGTCAGGCGAGATTATCTTTTCCCAAAAGCTGTTTCAGCTGCTTCTCCAGATGCGTTATCCTCTTCTTCAAATCAGGAAGCTGGGGGATGGTCCGTTGCACTCTAAGCCATACCTTATGGGGCATCCCGGGTGTTCCGGAAACGATCTTACCCTCCCCGACAGATCTGGCAATACCGGCCTGGGGGCCCACGATCGTATGATTGCCGATAGTCAGATGACCCCCAACGCCTGCCTGCCCTGCCAATAACGCCTGCCGCCCGATAGTGGCGCTGCCGGCAATCCCGACCTGAGCAATAAGAAGCGTGTTCTCACCCACTGTCACATTATGGGCGATATGGACCTGATTATCTGTTTTCACCCCTTTTTTGATCCAGGTCTGACCCAGTGTTCCCCGGTCTATGGTATTGCAGGCACCGATCTCAACATCATCGTCGATTCTCACAATACCGATATGGGGCGTCTGGATATACGCATCCCCATCCGGTTTGTATCCGAAACCATCGCTGCCGATGACTGAACCCGAATGAATGGCCACACGGTTTCCAATCTGGCAATGATGAAAAACCGTCACATTTGGGTGTATCTCCACGTCATTTCCAACCGATACACCATGCCCGATAACAACCCCCGGGTGCAATGTCACCCGGTCACCCAGGGTAACGTGATCGGACACCACGACGCAGGGCCCGATAGATATTGCCTTTCCGAAAGAAACATTCTCCCCGATGCAGGCAGTCGTGTGGACACCTTTTTTCTGCCTGACAGGCGGATACAGCAGGTCCAGGGCCTTGGCAAAAGCGACTTCCGGATTATTCACCACCAGGAGATTGGGCGGTGCGCCCTCCACATCATGCGGGACAATCACGGCACCGGCCTTTGTGTCATTGATCTGACTCAAAAACTTTCCGCTGACAGCATACGTGATATCGCCTTCAGCTGCCTCTTCAAACGGGGCCGCACCGCAAATTTTTGCTTGCGCATCACCCTTAACCCGGCCTTCAACAGCCTCGGCAATCGTAGATAGGGGCATTTCCATTATTAGACCTGATTCGAAAAAATCTACTTCCTAATTCGTTGCTGCCGCTTTGGCTTTACTCACTTTATTATACTCTTGAATCACCTTGTCGGTCACATCAATTTTACCCGGGTAGTAATGCAGTATAGCTCTGTCAATGATCAGCAGATACCCTTCTTTTTTTCCGACCTCTTCAATAATCCCTTTGAGTTCCTCCCTTATATTCGAGACAAGCCGGGTTTCCTGACCCTTAAGCTCCTGCATACTTTTTTTCTGAAGTGCTTTAAAGTCATTCACTTTTATTCTATATTCTCTTTCCTTGTCCTCACGCGTCTCCCGGCTCATCACCAGCGCCTCCCTTTCAAGGGCTTCCTTGAGCTTTATGATTTCGGCCTCTCTTGCCATAAAATTCTCTTCCAGTTTTGAGCCTACCTTTTTCAATTCAGCCTGTGCCGCCTTCCCGGGATCTGAAGCGACCAACACCCGCTGCAAATCCACGACACCTATTTTTGCAACGTCTGCCGCAAAAGCCATTGTTGCCGATAAAATA
>JAUXCK010000255.1 GCA_030618925.1 Desulfobacteraceae bacterium | reverse complement strand
GGGCCTGAGCACTGATTTGAGAGACGGTGTCCATTCCATGACCGTCGAATTTCTTTTAATTGCCTTAATGACAGTCATCACCATTTTAAAGGCGTCTTAACGGGGAGCGCATGGATATAAGTATAAAAACCTATATTTCAAATGTAAATGATGTATTGGCCCGGATTGTCATGCCCAGCGTGAATTCAAGATTTGCACGGCGGCAATTGAGCTTTGCAATAGACCTGTTGAATCAACTTCAAAATCGAATGGAATATCGGAATGATGTCATAAAGGAGGATACCCACGCCGCCAAAGAAGTATTCGATCTCGTATGCGCGACGTTGGGCGAAAATCATATCGACATTCCTCCGGATATTTTACCCGATACTGAAAAAAAAGAGTTGCAGGAGGTGCCGGGGGCGGACGCAAAAGTCGCATGCACAAACATGGAAGCTGCATCTGCCAGGGCATTGGACTTGATATATGACAAAAGGAATGAGATAAAAAATTTTGCTGAAATCGAAAAGAAGATATTGGATTTATTGATGCAATGGGCCCAGCGAAAAGCAAAATTGAGAGTCCCGACAATCAATCTGGAGTCTTTGGAATCGGAATAAAAAACCTGGCCCAGAGGGCCAGGTTTTCTATATACGGTTAAGGCATTGGCAACAACTTTCCATGCGTGGGTATGTTTTTGTGCTTTCCGCTGAAACAGATTCTAAGATCCCATGGAAATTTTTCACCCTTGATCCACTGACCGGCCACCACAGGAGTGCGTGCGTAGTTTTTTTCATTGTACTTGATATGTCCTACCATTGTATTTAGATCCGTTCTTGCGATGGATTCCCTGAGCTTCTCCTTGTCAAGTGTCTGTGCCCTTTTAAGCGCATCTGCCGCGATTTCATAGCCTGCATATTTAAACCCGAGGGTCTGGGTCCACTGTTTTTTGCTTTCTGCAGACCAGTCATCACAAAGTTTTTTGCAGTCATAACCGGCAAGGGATGATTTGAAAGGATGATGGGGGCTCCACCAGATCTCTGATGAAAGACCAAGGGGGAGGTCTCCGCCAATCGCCTCAACAGCCTTAGGGAAAAGGGTTGCCCGTCCAATAGTCGTAATCTTTGGTTTGAAGCCCATACGGTGACACTGTCTCCAGGCTGTTGCAAAGTCAGGGGGAATCAGGTTGCCGAACAGTATATCTACTTTTTCTTTTTTCAAAGTGGCGATGACGGAGCTGAAATCCTGGTTCCCAAGCGGAAATCTTCCGGGATCGATCACTTTATACCCTTTAGGCGGTAAAAGCTTCTGAGATCCCTCAGCAAAGGAGACGCCGTCGGTATCATTTCCCGCCAGGATTCCAATAATTTTGTTGGTCTCAAGCTGATCCCACATTCCCATATAGGCGGGGAATATATCTTCCACAACCAGCCAGAAGGCATGAAAAGCCCAGTGGTAGGGACCCCCTGTCAGCCACATCTCAACCGGGTTATCAAGGGAAATACAGGGCATCTTATATCTTTCACAAACGCTCGTAACAGGATTTACGGTGGCCGGTGTGTGATAGGCAACCATGAGGTCGATCTTATCATGAAGGATAAGCCTTGAAGCAACCTCAGCAGCCTTTGTCGGGTTACTTTCCGTATCTACGATTTTTATCTTAATCGGCAATTTTTTACCATACTCCTTGATATAGATACCACCAGACTTGTTAATCTCATCAAGTGCCCTGTTATCCACCCACGGCGTACCTTCGCCAAATGCCGAAATGGGACCTGTTCCGGGGTTTGGTCTCCCGATAAGGATATAATCTTTTTTTGCAGCCCTTGCCGGCCTTACGATGGAAGGGATTAGTGAAGCAGCGCCCACCACAGCCGTCCCTTTACCCACCTTTTTAATAAATTCTCGACGGGTCACACTGCCAGGTTTCTCTTCTGCTGTGGTAACGATTGATTTTGTCATAATGCTTCCCTCCTTTTGCGCGGGTTAAAATAAATTTAATCCAAGGTGGCGTATTGCCGTTTACATGTTTTGTCGAATTTTGGGGTGCGAAACTTGAGTTATAATTTAATAACTCCCACATTGACACTTTCGGTTAGAACAACATCCATAGTGGTTGATTTCTCTTTATATCGGACCTCGAGGATATATTTCCCGCTGTTTTTTTCCAATCGGTCAACTTTGAAATCGCCAAAGGTATCTGTCTGAACAATATATTTTTCATCACCTTTGATCAGGGCAATTTCAGCGTTGTCGGCACATTCCTCTTTCCCGTCTATTGTGATGGCGATACTTCCGGCAATAAAACAATGGGTGTAGCGATATAAATTTTTATAATAGACCCTTGGCTTTGTGCCGTATTCCGGGTGATAGACTTCAAGTTTTTCAGACACAACTTCTCGCTGCATCTCTGCATCTGTCACGCATAAAACGGTTAGAGACAGGGTAGGGCACACTTGGGCGCACCTTGTTATTTTCCATTCATCATCAAGTAAATGGGCGCAAAATGAACATTTCTGAGGCACATTTTTCTCTTCATTCCAATAAATTGCACCATAAGGACAGGTTTTTACCATATCTTTCTGCCCTTTGGCCTTTACAGGATCAATTAATACAATACCATCCTCCCGTTTGTTGACTGCCCCCTTTGGGGAATTTTCTATACAGGGGGCACTATCACAGTGCTGGCAGGGCACCGGAAGATAGGCCACGTCGATCAATGGATACGACCCTCTTTCCTTACGCATGATATTTATCCATCTGTGACCATGCCTTGGCTGTGCAAGAGAATATCCCGGGAATTCATTGTCCACATGCTCATCCTTGCATGAGAGGAAGCAGTTGTTGCAGTCTTCGCATTTTTCGACATCAATAATCATATTCCATTTATTCATGATAAGACCCCTCCTCGTTCCACTTCTCAATTTCAACAAGGCATGAGTTTGACGCCGTGCTGTGAGATTTTTTTATCATCATTCTGCTGGGGGTGAGTATGTTCATGCAGCCGCCACGGTCAGGGGATTCACCCGGCTCTCCCACGGGCTCGTATTTGGCGGATGATTCATACGAATGAACAGTGCCGGGCCGGAGCCGCTCTGTTTTTTTGGCAGCACAAATAACAGCACCCCTGTCATTGTGTACCTTCACCAGGTCCTTGTTATGAATTCCCCGGGCTTCGGCATCTTTAGAATTTATTCTTACAATCCAGTAGTAATACCCATCAATTAATACTCTGTGATCTTTTACATCATTTACAAAACTGTCTTTGGCATCACCGACAGTATGAAAACTATATCTTGGATGGGGCGTTATGAGTTGAAGCGGATATTTTTCAAAAAGTGCTTTTGTGTGGTGCCCTTCCCAGGCGGGAATGTATTTGCTGATCGGCGGCCTTTCAGGATCATCCGGATCAAACCGCTTTAAACTCGAACTTTCAAACTCGATCTTTCCAGACTGGGTCTGAAGTCCTTTTCCGACTTCTTCCGTATAATCACCCGGCAGGGGTGTCAATTCAGGGACATCTTTTTTTCGTCCTTCTGCATACCATCTAAACGAAACAGGATCTCTTTTATCCGCATCCGGTGCAGGCACCACATAGTAACCCTTTTTCATAAATTTTTTAAAGGAGATGACCTCCGGCAGATCCGTTCCGTCATACAGCCTTTTTGCCCAGTCAAAATCTCTCATGCCTTCGGAAAACGCATGATTCATTCCCAGGCGAATGGCAAGTTCATTAAAAATTTCATAATCGGATTTTGATTCACCAAGCGGCTCGATGCATTTATGCTGCATGGTCACCACCCGATGGTTGCATTGATTAAAACTGTGTTGAACATACCCGCCGCAATTGGCGAACTCGCCAATATCCCACCTTTCAAAATTCGTACATGCAGGCAGAATGATATCTGCAAACTGGGTTTCGCCTTCGAACCATATGGACTGATTGACAACAAAATCGAGGCTGTCAGATCTGTAAGCTCTTATGAAGCGATTGGTCTCACTCATTGTCCCGATATGTGAGCCGCCATATTTATAGTACATTTTGAGCTTGGATGCGCCGGGAGCGGGGTACCCGAACTTAAAAAACTGACCTTCAATATTTAAGGGGACGGTGGGGTACCCTTCACATTCGCCGTTTAATATGGCTTCAGGAATTTTTAATCTGGGTACGGACTGCATTACCGTATTCACGGACGGCAACTGGGGCATCCGCTGATACATATTGACGGAAAGGGCTGTTCCCTGAAGGTCACCTGAAAAACCACCTTCTGCATATCCGGGGAAAAAGAATTTTGTATCAATGGGCGTCCCCTGCTGCATGTTGCCCATATTGATCCCCGGCTTGCCAAGTCCCTGCATGGCCATAAGGCATACCATGGAGCGAGCCCATTCAACGCCTGTTGCACAGCGGCAGGCACCGCCAAAACCGTTAATTCCGCCTGCACCGAGGTATGTTTTTTTGGATCCCCATTCCCTGGCAAGTGTTCTCACGTCTCTCCCGGGAACCCCGGATTCGCCTTCCTGCCATTCCGGTGTTTTGGGGGTGCCGTCTTCTTCCCCTAAAATATAGGCCTTCCACTTTTTAAAACCAGTGGTCCTTTCTTCGACATATTCTTTATCATAAAGATCTTCTGTAATCCAAACGTATGCGATTGCAAGGGCCAGTGCATTCCCGGTAGCAGGTCTCGGCGCAATCCATTTTCCCCCGAGGAGGGCTGCAGTGTGATTATAGAAAGGATCAATATGGACGATTTTAATGCCAAGTTCCTTGAGCCATTGTCGCCTTATGGTTCCTTCACCGGCGCCGTATATGCCGCTTGTGGCTTCGGGGTCGCTTGACCAGAAAACCGCCATTTCACATTCTTTAAGCATGTCTTCAACAAGTCCGTATGTATCGCACCCCCCCAGGCGACCGCTATTTCCCCAGTGGTGTACAGCGCCCCAATTCAATCACAAAGTCGGATCGTAGCCATGTCGTTCTGTGGGC
>JAUXCK010000318.1 GCA_030618925.1 Desulfobacteraceae bacterium | reverse complement strand
ATTGTTTTGAAAATGGGATGCCGGCCTTCTTTAAATATGGATTTGTATTTTTCCGGCAATGGATACGCATGATGAGATGTTAAGGTAAAGAAAACAGTGAAAAAGGGCTGGGGTGTTTGGCTCAGCTTTTGAGCAAAGAACTGGAAAAAGGGTTCATCAAAGATTCCCCAGTCCCCGTCAAAATTGTTTTTATCCGGATACTCGGCCATGCCGTAGTAATCCTGAAACCCCGCAGCGCCGCAAAAGGAATCAAACCCCATGGTGCCGGTTTGCCCGCCATGAAAAAAGGAACTATGATACCCTTTTTGTCCCAGCGTCGATGCCAGGCTGTCTATGGTGTTGGATGAATACACCGAGCTGATATATGCATTGTCAAGCAGGGACGGGATACTGGCCAATATGCTCGGGATGGCATCCTGAGATCGCTTTGCGTTGGCATAGGCATTATTAAAAAAAAGACCCCGGGCAATCAGAGAATCCAGAAAAGGGGTCAGGCCTTCATTCCCCACAGGCTCGGCCAGATATTCCCTGGAAAAGCTTTCCAGGATGATGATAACGACGTTTCGGGCATAAAAAGCATTATGTGTGTGACCATATCTGTGAATAACAGATATTTTTTTTTCCACATCCTCCCGGGTGAGGTAGGTTTTTTCTTTGATATAGGTTTTGCCGATGGTGCGATACACAGTAAAAGGCGTGTTTACCGCGAGTGCCACATTTTTTGTGCCCACCATTTTGGCGGCCGTAATAAGCGATATGGGCGGTCCCGAGTGTGTCCCGCCGCGGACGGCAAGTACGGAAAGAAGCATGACAAATAGAAAGATAAGGGTCTGGGCAGGATAAAACCGCCATGACAGCTTTTCAGGCAGGGACGGGGCCGGGATCTTTTTGTACGCGAGAATCAAGATGATAACAATAAAGAAGTAAATGAGCGTGATGTACCAGAAATCAACAAAATATCGCGGCACGAAGGAGAGGACATCCTCATTCGAGAAAATGAATGATAATATATCACTGGTTGAGCGCTTATTAATATACCGGTAGTAGATAATATCGCTTGAATTAATCGCAAATGCCGCGCTGTTTGTGACCATAAAGACAAGAAACAGACATTTTTGATAGATTTTATTTGTGATAAAGGGAATCGGCAGGCAGGCAAGCAGGATAAAAAGAGCGTTGGTAATCACCACCCCGGATATATCAAATCGGAGTCCCAGGAAAAGGATTCCAACGAACTGACTGAAGTTGACCCATTCAAATACATCCTGGTTGAAGATAAAAAACAGGACCCGGCTTACAAGGAAGAGCAATAACACGATGCCCAGGCGTTCAAGAAGTACAATCACATTGCGAAACAGGTGTTTTTGCATCACTGCCACTATTTGTTTGCGGAGGTCCTTGTCACAGGGTTTGTCTCTTTTTCCCGGGAAATTGTCGAAGTCGGTGACAACCCGTAATCATGACCGGGCCAGACTTTGGTTTCACCCGGCAGGGTATACACCTTTTCATGAATAGACCTGAGCAACTGACTCATTGAACCGCCCGGAAGATCAGTTCTTCCGACCCCGCCCACAAAAAGGGTGTCACCGGTAAAAATGTGGCCGGGTGTATAAAGGCATATGCCGCCCCGGGTATGCCCCGGGGTGTGAATGACCTTCAAATGTGTGTTGCCGATTTTAATCACATCCCCGTCCTTCAGCAGGTGATCCGGGGGCGGCGATTTTTCCCCGCCAAGTATTCTGGTGAATACCCTGTTCATCATTTTCGCCAACTGGTTTGCATCCATTTCATGGATCAGAAGTTTGGCCCCTGTTGATCTGATGATGGCACCATTTCCGGCAGTATGGTCTGAATGCCCGTGGGTGTTGATCACGTGTGTGACAATGACACCCTCTCTTTTGGCTGTGTCTAGAATTTTGTCTGTGGCAAAGGCCGGATCAATCAGGGCACAGGTTTTTGTTGCCATATCCCCTACCAGATAACAAAAAGTGGCCATTTTATTCAGTCTGATCTGTCGAATGATCAACTGCTTATCTCCTGTTCGTATTCACGACGCCATCAAAATTGACAGTCTCGTAAAAAGTTATCATTCTGATGGCAAAGACTGATGGCAAAGAAAAAAGTTCAAGTTCAAGGCGCGCAAATTTCGAGGAATGAGGCGTAGTTAGCCTACGCCGCAGTGACGAGGGATGAAGCGCAACACCGAAATTGGACTTTTTACGATGCCATCAAAATTGAATGCCTGCTTCCACAAAAGGCCCGCTGAAACTGGTGTCCACAAAAACACCCTGTTCATTGATGTCGATAATGTCGTACCTGTAGCCGCCTGTGGCAAATGCGGGTCCGAAAATTTTGGCCTTGAGCCTGGCGATCAGGCTGTAAACTGAGTTTTGGGCATAGGAAATTCCTCTTAATTCAGCCTCGATAGACCATGTGTCACCCGGCGCGAGCTTTGCACCCACATATATCATGGGAACCAGCAGGGTGAAGCTCTGCGAATCGCTGAAGGAAATCTCCTCCTGTTCCACCAGCACCTCGACATCCATGATCCTGGCGTCCAGGCCGAGATCAATGGTCAGCACTCCCAGTGTCGCCAGATTCAGCAGGGGAAGGCTGTAGTAGAGGGTCACATCATATTGATTGAGGGTCAGTTTGGAGTAAAAAGTAAATTGCGGAAGAATATCTATCTCTTCCCAGGTAAACGCCTTCTGGCCCACACCTTCAAATGTCATGGGCGCGGCAATCAGATAAAGTGTGGGGACAACGGGCAGGTCAATGAGGGCCCTGCCGCAGAACCGGATCTCTGTATCGTAGTTAAGGTCATCCTCAATCGTGAGGGTGTCATTCGACCCTGCGGCCGGATATGACAGGGTCCCTGAAGGTATCTGCATCCAGCCGCCAATAGCGGCTTCAACATCAATCACGGGCAGGGCGTGAGCTGTGGATGAGAAGGTCAACAGGGAAAGCAGGTAGATCATAGTGACGGTTTTTTTCATTTAAGGTCTCCTTTTGGGGGGTTGTCACTTTATTTTTATGGATTCTTTTAAATATAGAAAAACATCAGCACCCTGTCTGGATGCGCTTTTACCATCTGCAGGACCCGTGGCAACCGGCCTTGAATCCTCTCTTTCTGCTGAAAATGGTTTTGTCATCAGTTTCAAATCATTTTTTAAGGGGTCGTACACCACTGCCGGGCCAAAAAGGATAGAATGATCAGGGGCTTCCACTATGGCACCGCGCATGAAAAGGTCGGTCATTTTAAATTCCCCGGGGGGGGGCCGGTATCCCAGCAGTTCGGCAAACAGGGAGATACTTTGAACCACGCCATCTGAATCCCACGCCTTTAAAGCGTCTGCACCCTCTTGTTCAATTTCGTCTAAATCATGGCGGGTGAACGACAGATTCAGTGTTTCGACACATTCTTTCTGAATCGCCTGGACTGATTCTTCTCTCCGGGAAAGTACCACATCTGCATCGTTCATGATTTT
This sequence comes from Desulfobacteraceae bacterium, assembly GCA_030618925.1. Taxonomy (GTDB): domain Bacteria; phylum Desulfobacterota; class Desulfobacteria; order Desulfobacterales; family SURF-7; genus JAUXCK01. The sequence goes on along the minus strand of JAUXCK010000318.1, from coordinate 662 downwards.
AATGGCATTTCTGATGCTGATGATCTCTTTAACCGTCGGGCTTTTTCGCATGACCACGTCGTCAATGGTGGTCAGATACAGGGGCAGTTCATTGTCAAGTACCAGAATTCTGGCTTTCCCGGGCCTGTCTTCCTTGTAGAACAGGACAAGATCCCTTTCCTTTTTTTCCTGATATCCTGCTGTCGCAAGGAGACGGGTCATGGCGGCCTTGTCAACTTTTTTAAGGCTTCCCACCGGACCCACTGAACTTAAAACCTTTTGGGTCAACCTATCAATTTCCAGTTTTTTCAACAGATTTTCTTTAAAAGACATACCTGATCCCTCTGGCCGGGTCAATTTTTCAATAGTTTATATGGATTGCCTTTGTTTGTAAACCTGCAATATCATCCAGGCTGTGAGGCAGGGATCAAATGAAAGTTGGATGCTCATCCACCTTGACCCAAACAGGGGTTTCATGTATCATGCAGACCTTTCAAAACATCGAAGATCCCGTAAGGTCGGGATTCTTTACTTTACACAGCAAATATGGAATTAGAGGGTGCCGCATGGATGACTCCGTAAAAATTGAACTTGATGGGAAAATGGTTGAACTCCCGCTTATTATCGGGACTGAAGGCGAAAAAGCCATTGATATAAGTCGGATCGTAGCCATGTCGTTCTGT
>JAUXCK010000160.1 GCA_030618925.1 Desulfobacteraceae bacterium | reverse complement strand
GTTGACATGAGAACAGCGGTGTCTGCAGGTATGTTCCCGGTGGGCGCATGCTGGGGATTTCGTGATAAAGAAGAACTGATAGAGAATGGTGCAAAAGCGCTGATCAAAAGACCGCCGGAAATGCTTGATCTTTTAGACACCCATGCCGGCCCGGAGAACTTTGACACATGAGGTCGGGTCCGGTGTTCTGTCGTATCCATTGAAGCGGTGAGTTGAGCGAGGCAATGTCGTTGTTATTTGTTATTGTTTTAATTTTAATAAACCAGAAAGATAAGTTATGAATGATCAAGGGATTCATGTTGAAGGGCTGCCCCGGTTGAAGAAACCCATACTGATTGTTGGGTTTGACGGCTGGGGAAATGCCATGAATATTTCAAAGGGCATGGTGGCCTACCTGATTCGAAAACTGAACGGAAAAGAATTTGCCAAAATTAATTCAGATCGCTTTTACCGGTATGATGCCACCCGCCCATGGGTCAGAATTGAACAAGGGGTACTGAAAAGCTTTTCACCGCCCGGTGGTTCTTTTTATGCGGTTCAAACCGGTCCGGATGAGCGTGATGTTGTTATCCTGAAGGCGGATGAGCCGAATCTGCGATGGTTTGAATTTATTGATGACGTACTGACCCTGTGTAAGCAACTGGGTGTGGATACCATCATTACTCTGGGAAGTATGTATGATAATGTTCTGCACACTGAAAGGATCGTATCCGGGATCGCCACAAAGGAAGCGTTTCTCTCCAGGCTGGGCAAGAAGAATGTCAACTTTATTTATTATCAGGGGCCAAGCTCTATTCACTCGGTGATACAATCAGAGGGGCCTAAGCATGGGATTGAGTGTATGAGCCTGTGGTGCCACTGCCCGTATTATTTACAGGACACGGTCCATTTTGGTTTGCTATCCCACCTGGGTGATTTGTTGTCCTCCCTGGGAGAATTTAAAATTGACCGGTCTGAACTCGAGGAAAGCTGGGAAAAACTCAGCGATAAAATTGAGGAGATGATCGAAAGTAAACCTGAGCTTCAATCCGTTATTGACGGGCTCCGGAAGGCCAAGTCAAAAGGGGCCGGGAAAAGAAGACGGAATATAGACAATAAGAATGAGAAAGTCATAAAACTGCAGGACTATCTGGAACCGGAGTGATATGCGGCACCTGGAAACCGTTTGGTAAACACTTCATCCTTCTCAACCCGTTCAACACCTTTGGGTGCCCAGAAAACCAGAAATGTTCAGGAGGGTTGAGAAAAGCTTCCAGGACGTCGTTTTTTATGACCCGTTTCTTCCATGTATATGGGGACATATCACGAAGAAGGGCAAAAAGATGCACGGGCGCCCTAGAAGCCTTAAAAACATCTATATTTTTCTAAAAAATGATTTGCAAGGTTTTTTTAATGAATAATTTTCATTGGCCAGGAAGAGCGGGCGGTTTCCCGGACATCCGGAATCTCTTCAAACGGATTTTTTGAGACCAGATGAGCGAAGAAAAAAAAGAGACATCTAAATCATCAGTCCTTTTTGTGGCCTCGCTGACAGCGTTCATGGCCCCTTTTATGATGTCGGCCATCAATATCGCGCTGCCTGCGATTCAGCGTGAATTTTCCGTGAATGCGGTGGTGTTGAGCTGGATTGTCAATGCCCATTTGCTGGCGGCGGGTGTGTCACTGGTACCTGCAGGCAGAATCGCTGATATTTATGGCCGCAAAAAAATATTTATATCCGGCATATTTATTTTTACGGTTTTTACGGTGGGAACAGCTCTGGCGCCATCGGTCTTATGGATCATTTTGTTTCGTATCCTTCAGGGCATTGGCTCAGCAATGATGATGTCCACCGGGATTGCCATCGTTTCCGATGTATTTCCGTTAAACGAACGTGGGAAGGCCATTGGATTTACGGTGGCAGCAGTGTATGTGGGTCTGTCTTTAGGGCCGCCTGCAGGAGGAATGCTGACGGGCATGTTCGGGTGGCGCAGCATCTTTTTGGTGAGCGGCCCGGCTGGTGTGCTGGCGGTTATTTTTTCCCTGTTAAGGATAAGGGGAGAATGGGCCGGTGCCAGGGGTGAACGCCTGGATATCATCGGCAGTGTTTTGTATGGGATATCCCTCATAAGCGTCATGTATGGTCTTTCAGTTCTTCCACAGCTTTCAGGGGCCGGGCTTTTGGGGCTGGGGCTTTTTCTGTTTGCCGCATTCATCCGGCACGAGCTGCGGACGCAGTTTCCTGTTTTTGAGATCCAGTTGTTTCGCAGTAACCGGACATTTACCTTTTCAGGCCTGGCGGCACTCATCAACTATGCGGCGATTTTTGCGGTGTCCTTCCTTTTAAGCCTTTACCTGCAGTATATTAAAGGTCTGTCCCCTGAAAGCGCGGGGTTGATCCTTATCTGCCAGCCGATCATGCAGGCGTTTTTGTCACCAATGGCCGGGAGACTGTCTGATCGGATCGAGCCGTCGATTCTGGCTTCTACAGGCATGGCCCTGACGGCGGTGGGGCTGATCTGTTTAATTTTTCTCAGCGAAACCACTTCTACAGCGTATATTATTATAGTGCTTATTGTCCTGGGCACCGGCTTTGCGCTGTTTTCTTCTCCGAATATGAATGCCATTATGAGCAGTGTGGAGAAAAAATATTACGGGGTGGCCTCGGGGACGGTGGCCACCATGAGACTCATCGGCCAGATGCTGAGTATGGCCATCGCCACATTGGTATTTTCTTTTATTATCGGGAATGTGGAAATCACACCCTCCAGCTACGGGTTGTTTTTATCTTCAATCAATCTGATATTTATGATTTCTTCGGGAATGTGTATTGTCGGGATTTATTTTTCCCTCACCCGGGGTTCCCTCCACAATTAACCTGAAATCACTTTTCTTTGTTGATGCCGCGGACGCGCCTTACACTAATTTTCAAGGGGTAGGTGTCTCACTTTCATTGGCACAGAGGGGGGTCTTTATTTTGATACCCGGGGACCCGGGTCTGTGGGACTTGCGAGGTTATGGATCCATTTTTTTGAATAAAGCCGGTAGAGCCCCACAATCATTTTAAAAACCTCTTCTGCATGCACCAGCGCGAATACCCAGTAAATTTGAAGTTTCCATACAAGTCCCCCGAAATAAGCAAGGGGCACGCCGATGGCCCAGATGGCTATGATTTCCAGATAGAGTGAAAATTTAGTGTCTCCTCCCCCTCTAAGAATTCCGACGATAGATATCAAATTAAAAATCCGGACCCACAGCACGATACTGAGGATGACCAGTAGTTTTATTGCATAGTCCTGAACAATCGGCGTTACCTTAAACAGCATGGCCACAGGCGAGGCCGTAAAAAAAATGAGGATACCCCCGAGCAACGCGCCTGTCACCCCGAATACACAGAACCGTTTTGCATAAGACAATGCAGCCGTTTCATTGCCGGCACCGATCTGATTGCCGATCATGACGGATGCGGCACTTGCCAGCCCAAAGAAGAAACCGATGGTCATGTGTTCGACAGGGCTGATAATATTCATGGCTGCGATTTCTTCTGTGCCCATTCTGGCGTATACGATTGAATACAGGGTCATGCCCAGCACCCAGAATAATTCATTGGCAATAACAGGCAGGGTGGTGACAAAAAATCTTTTTATCAGATCTCGTGAGATGGCCGCCAGATGGCCGGGCCTGAAGGCAGGATATTTTTTCCAGTAGGTGATGAGGACAATCAGGCCTGCCTCGACAATCCTTGAGATCAGGGTTGCAATGGCGGCCCCTTTGACACCGAGTGCGGGCATGCCGAAATGCCCGAAGATGAGACAATAGTTCAGAAATGTGTTCAATCCCAGCGCGCCGGTACTGGCATACATGGGGAGCAGCACCTGGCCAGTGCTCCTCAATACAAACGCGTAAATCATTGTCAGGGCCATCATGACAAAACTGAAAGATATGGTGGCAAGGTACACGCTGCCTTCTGCGATCACCTGCCGGTCAGGTGTAAATATCCCGATGACTTTCTCCGGGAGCCACAGGGTAACCATGGAAAAGAGAATGGAAATCACAATGCCCAGGATAAGGGCAATGCCCATGATCCTGCCGATATCTTCGACATTTTTCTTTCCCCAGAACTGTGCCGTGAAAATAGCGGTTCCGCTGCTGATGGCAAACAGGATTAGAATGAGCACAAAACACACCCTGTTGGCGATTCCCACGGCAGCCACTTCAACCGTTCCCAGCTGACCGATCATGACGGTATCAACGAGGTTCAGGGATGACGTAATGGTGTTTTGGATCGTGATGGGAACAGCCAGTGATACCAGCGTCCTGTAGAAAAATTGTCTGTCGATTTTGCTATCCAATTAATGCGAATTCCTTTGATATCTTGAATAAAATCAACATAGTGCTTAGCTGATTTCATAGCCTATTTTCAGTCCTGCTTTACCTCAATCCATCAAAGATTCAACAACCTTTGGCAGGATTTCCGGAAGAGAATAAATATCTTTGATGATGAGATAGCTCCTGGGGTCACACATTTTTCTAAGGTAGTCATTCCCCGCCTGGTCCACTGTAATACAGAAGGGTCGGACCGCCTGATTTTTGGCCTCTATGAGCGCCATCATTGTGTCATTTAAAGCATACTCCTTTGACTTTCGATCTTCTCCATAATCCATGTCCTGGGGGAATCCATCACTTAAAAGGATCAGCAGGCGATGCTCTGAATCGACGTTTTTGAGTTTTTCGGTTGCATGCCGAATGGCGGGTCCCATCCGGGTGCTCTGTTTGGGCGTGATCCCGCTGATGCGTTTTTTCAGATTTTCTGAATAGGTGTCTTTAAAATCTTTGATCGTATAAAAATCGACGTTTTCCCTTCCCTGGCCGGAGAATCCGAAGATGGCGTAATCATCCCCAAGGGCATCTAAGGCTTCCATCATGACCACGAGGCTTTCTATTTCGATATCAATGATTTTTTTGTCTTTTTGATGGGGCGGGTCAATATCCGGGTCTGATGTTTGATCCGGATGTTGAAAAGAGGCGGCCTGCCCGGAATGACCGGCTGTTTGTTTTATACCCGCTGCTTGTTTTATAAAGGATGCCTTTTCATCTGTCGAGGCACTCATATCGATTAACATCAGGGTGGATATCCGCCTGATTTTTTTTTCTTTCCGGGAGAATATTTTTTCCGACGGGCTGTTTCCTGTTTTTCTGTCCACCACTCCCTCGATCAATGCCTGGAGGTCGATCTCATCCCCCCACTCGACCCTTCGAACGGGCTCCAGGTTTTCAGGCCGGATCTGCTGAAACTGTTTTCTCACCCGTTGAATGAGATCACGGTAATTGGCCGTAATCTCATTGAAAAGCGCCGGGCTCCGGCCATCAACACTTTTTTCTCTGAGGCAGCACCATTTTTTACGGTATGCGCCCTGGAGGTAGTCCCACTCATCATAATAAAAGGGGCCTTTGTAATCTGTTGAGCGGGAACGGGGTGTGACCATGGGGCGATTCTTTTTAACATCGTCTTTTGAATCCGTCTTTTTGTCGCCTGCTTTAATCTCAAGGCCATCCAGGCTTGTGAGGTAAAGTCCCTGGGAGGATATTTCTTCTTCCAGGCTTTCCAGCAGCGTAAGGTCTTCCATCTCTTCCAGAAGTTTTTTAAGCGCCTCAGGCGACAGGGGCGTGCCGTCGACATCCTCTCCTTTGTCCGGTTTTTTTATTTCATCAGATAGATCTTCCCGGACTCCCGAGCCCGGAAGATCGGCAGGATCAGGCCTTTCATGAAACGGCAGGGGTGTCAACGGAACATAAGCACCCTGTGTGATAAGGGGATAAAGCGCCTCATAGATTTCCGTTGCTTTCAGGAAAGAGTCCCATACGGTTTGTGCCTTTTCAAAAAAACCGGCGAGTGCCGTGGTCAGAAAATCAACATGTTTTGATATGGTTTCTGAAGGTTCCCGTTCATCAAAACACCCGACTGAGAGCCGCAGGAGGACTTCCAGCACTGCAAGAACAGGCGGCTCTTTGGGGAAAGGCCTTCTTTTTATGGCTTCGGCAACTGCAAGATCGAGTTCGGGTTTGAGGCCTCTGTATTCTTTTTTTAAGTTATGATCGATGCGTCCATCTTCAATAATGAAGAAAATGTCTGTAACAAGCGCTTTGAAAGGAAAAGATTCAAGCTTCGGCCATATGATGGCGTACCCGGGGTCAAACGTTCCAAACTCGACATATCCGGCCTGATGCGCAGCAGACACCTTATATAACCTGAAATTTGCCTCTTTGGTGCGTCCCTCGGTGATGACCGGCGGAAGATAGATGGTATGGTCATCAGAGGACGGGTAGTGCCTTACTGGGGATTCTTCATCCGGGTTGAGGCGTTCAGTACTTTTCAGGCTCATTTTTTTGCCGGAAAGGGAATGAACATAAATGGAAAACAGCTGCTGACAATCTTCAAGCAGAACAGCCTCCTGCCACCTCACGCGCTCATCATGAGCTTCCTGCGAGCTGAGAGAGAAGTAGTCGATCC
>JAUXCK010000302.1 GCA_030618925.1 Desulfobacteraceae bacterium | reverse complement strand
GTATTATTGTCTTTTTATCCAATTCTGTCATTGAACTTCACCTATACCATTTCTCCTAAATAAATTCCACTTAAAATCTGCATTTCAGGTGGATATGGCCTGACATATACTGTTGCAAAAGCGTTTGTTATCTTCTTGACAACCCATTTTTCTCTGGCTATATTCGATTCCAGAATCAGAAACTTCTAACTTTAAATTATTGAAAGACAATATCGATTTTTCATGTCTTTGTGAAACAGGTATGCATGATGATGCAATGTGGTGCCATTTCACCCGAATGCTTCGGGCGTTGTTTATAACTGAGAATCACTATTCACCAAGGAGGTTTACCAATGGAGGAAATGAAGAATTTTAAGGCGTGGCCAAAGGGCAGACCCAAATCGTTAATCTATCCTGAAGTACCTTTATATCAGTTTCTGAATTCAACTGCCGCAAGGTATCCGGACACGGTGGCCATAAGGTTTGGCGGCATGGAATTGATGTATCAAGAACTGTTAGACCTTAGCCATAAGTTTGCACATGCACTCATGGCACGGGGTGTAAAAAAAGGGGACAGGGTTGCGGTTCATCTTCCCAACTGTCCTCAATTTGCCATCGCTTATTTTGCCATACTCAAATTAGGCGCCATATTCGTACCCTGCTCTCCTTTAGGAGCTGAGAGAGAACTGGAACATCAATTCAACGACGCCGGCGCAGAGACACTGATCACCCTGGATCTGACAATAGAGGTGATCAATAAGATTCTGGGTAATACAAAGGTCAAAACTCTTATCGTTGTGAGCCTGGCGGATGCTTATCCACCGATATCCGCACCGGTGAAACTTTTGACAAAGTCACCCATTGAAAATGGTGAAGATTTCATCACCCTTTTGAATGAGGGGGCCTCAGACCCGGTAAACGAAGAGATCGATCCCAGGAAAGACATCGCCCATCTGGCTTATACGGGCGGCACAACAGGCCTGTCCAAGGGTGTTATGGTGTCGCATTATAATGCGGTCGTCAACGTCATACAGGCCAGTCACTGGTTTTTTGGGGGAACGGTTGTTTACAAGGACGGGATGCTGACCCCTGACCTTTCTCTTGTTAAAGAAGAACTGGGTGATGAGGAACCGGTGTTGCGAGAGAAAATGACGGTCCTCGTTGTGGTTCCATGGTTCCATGCCATGGGCACCATAGGGTATCTCAATATGCAGGTATATGGCGGAAACACCATGATTGTTTTCCCGCGCTTTGATGCCACAGAGTATATAAGAGCTGTGGATAAGTATAAAGCGGACATACTGGGCGGAGCCCCGCAGCTTTATATCCCGATGGTTCAGCATCCTGAGTTTAAGAATGTGGATATGTCGAGGATAAGACTGGCGGTCTCCGGCGCAGCCCCTCTCCCTGTTCCCGTCCTGAATCAAATGCTTGAAAATTTTTCAGGGGTTGTAAACGAAGCCTATGGCATGACAGAAATCGTGATGATGGCTATTGCCAATCCCCCGACACGTGAGGGGCTGAAGGCGGGTTCAGTCGGCATCCCCGTATTCGACACCTATGCCAAAGTGATCGACCTGGAAACCGGAGAACCCCTTCCCCCCGGGAAAGAGGGAGAAATCTGCATGAAGGGCCCCCAGTGCATGATGGGATACTGGGAGAAACCCGAAGAGACGGCCAATGTGCTGATCGATGGCTGGGTTCACTCAGGAGATATCGGGTACTATGACGATGATGGATACTATTATATCACAGACCGCAAAAAGGACATGGTGATATACAAGGGTCACAACGTATATCCCAGAGAACTGGAAGAGATTCTTTTTGAACATCCAAAGGTGGGCCACTGCGCTGTACTGGGGAAAAAAGACGATAAGGGCGGTGAGATACCTGTTGCGTTTATTCAGCTCAAACCGGATACCGATGGCACCCCCGAAGAATTCATGACGTTTGTAAACGACAAAGTCGCCAATTACAAATTCCTGAGAGAAGTGTATTTCATAGACGCGATACCGGTAAGTGCTGCGGGAAAGGTGTTAAAAAAGGATCTCAGGGAGCAATTGAACGCATAGACGGTCACCCCACATCCCGCGGCTCACAACCCGCGGGGTGTGACATGTCAGCCAATGTATTTTTAAGATCCGGCACTGTATAGCCGGGGTGTTTTTCAAGCAACTGTGCTGCCCTAGCTGTCACATGAGCGGCAGCAAAACTGCTGCCGGAAAAATTCATCTCCCTGGGTATGCCGGGGAGTGATCTGGGATAGCCATGGGCGCCGAATTCAATCGCATGACCCGGATGATGGATAAGGCGATGAGGATCACACTCACGGTGCCAGTAGACGCCGATCACAGTGCTAAAAACAGAAGGGAAAATGCGGTCATTAGGGGATCTTGCCGCTGCAACAATGACAATATTCCTTTTCCGGGCGATACAGCACAGATCTTCCAGCTCAGCCCTGTATTCATTTAATTCTGTCCCAAGACTCAAGTGAATTATTCTCATATTTTTCATGATTGCCCATTCCAATGACGCCAAAAGAAAAGATACCGGCGCATAAAGCCTCTCATAAAATATTTTGAGTGCATACAGCCTTACATGGACTGTTTTTTCTAGAATGATGCCTGCAATGGCGGTTCCATGACCGATAGTGTCGCCAAAATCAGGATCTGTCACCACCCTGCCCTCAGGGTCCAAAACAAAACCACACCCCTCCTCGACGCCCTGAGCATGGGGATGTGTCGGATTAACACCGCTGTCAATCAAGGCGATTTTAATGGTCATATCCCAGCCTGTTATTTAATTCAAATTGTCTGAACATCGCCTCATTTTCTTTTTTGAAAAAGTCCAGCGAAGGACCGTCATAGGCAATACCCTCTTTATCCAGGGCGATTATCTTGTCCGCGTCCTGAATTGTGGACATTCTGTGGCTGATGATGATAATGGTCTTCCCCTTCATCAAGGACTGCAATGTTTTTTTCAATGTTTTTTCCGCCAAAGTGTCCAAATACGCGGTGGCTTCATCCATGATCAGAATCCTGGGTTTGATAAGTAAAGACCTGGCAATGCTGACCCGTTGTTTTTGACCGCCGGAAAGTCGGATGCCCTGGTCCCCGACTTCAGTATGAAATCCCATGGGAAGGGACTGAATAAAATCAAAAATACAGGCTGCCCTGGCGGCCTCGATAATGTCCGAGTCGTTTGCCGAAGGATCTGAAAACCGAATATTTTCAAGAATGGATGTGTGGAACAAGTGAGTGTCCTGCGAGATCAGGGCGATCTGTTTCCTCAGCCATTCCTTTTTGAAGGTTTTAAGATCAATGCCGTCAAGGGTTATTGTTCCGGAGTCCGGATCAAACAACCTCATGGTAAGGTCGCAAATAGTGGATTTTCCCGAGCCGCTCGGACCGATCAGGGCGGTTGTTTTTCCATGGGGAATTTGAAAAGAAATACCAGATAGTACGGGCTCGTCTCTTTCATATGCAAAGAAGACCGTGTCAAAGGCCACCTGGCCTCTCAAATCCTCATCCCTGATAACAACAGCCCCGTATTCAACACCATCCGGCCGAATGGCCAATATTTCTTCTACCCTCGTAAGGGAAACCTTTGCCTGCTGCAAGGCAAGAAACCCGTTCATCAGGCCCTGCAGGGGTGAAAGCACCCGTCCCTGGTATATTGAAAAGGCCATGAGACTGCCGAGACTCATGGCTCCGTCAAGTACCAGAAACCCGCCGTAGCCAAAAATAATAATGCTGTTGACTATGATAAAGGCAGTGGGAATCGAACCGGACCAGGCGCCGATGATCTGAAATTCCAACAGGTTCTTGAGGATGCTTGCGTGCTTTTTCTGAAGTTTTTTGCATTCCAGGTTTCCAGCATCAAATGCCCGCACAAGTTTTGTGCTCCCAAGGGATTCAAACAGGAAATGGCTGATATCCGCGTTCCCCTCTGTAATATTTCGCGAGAGGCGGATTACTTTTGGACGAATCAAATGAATACCGTAAAGGGCGATTGGAAGAAAGCAATAACTCATAAGGACCATTTTCCAGTTCAACCAGAGCAGGATGATGGTGGTGATAATGCATGTCAGAAAATCAAACATGTAGTTGGGCAGTGTTTCAGTAACCAGGCCCTGTATGTCCGCCATGTCCGAGGCAATCCGCGAATAGATGTCCCCGCTCTTCCATTTTGAAAAAAAACGGAGCGGCACCCGGTGCAGATGTGCGAACAGGTCCTCTCTCATTTTGAACAGCAACCCTGCGGAATAGCGTGTATAAATCCAGTTGTTAATGACCCTGAGACCAAAACTAATGGTTAACAGCACAATCAGGGCAATTAAAAGCGGAATTAAAATGTCGGGATTCTTGTTTAAAAAAACTTTGTCGATGAGGAGTTTTGCAAAATACGGCTGCATCAAGTCGGAGGCCAAGCGGTCTTAG
>JAUXCK010000202.1 GCA_030618925.1 Desulfobacteraceae bacterium | reverse complement strand
GACACCCTTTTTATGTGCGATATGAATGGAAAATTCACATTGTTCAACGACCTTCCCGATCACAGCCAACGCCACATAAAAAAGAAAAGGTGCCAGCACCTGTTTGGGGAGATCCTTTTGGACACTGCTGTTTATGATGACAAGGCAATCTGTAAAAATCCCCTCCCGGTTTTCCCACACAAAGGGCTGGGCCCCATGGATTTGCAACTCCCTTTTCCCTGAATCCTTGAGGTCAAGCGCTACAACCGCCGGCTCGCAAATCCTTTCGCATGGAGAGTTTAATGTGTTCTCCCCCAGGGCAACGCCATTGATCATTTTTTTCGACCGGCCCTCCAGTGCCACCAGCAGGCGATTGATGGAATTGTCCTCATCTCTTTCACCAAAAAATCGATCGATTATCCCGGAATGAAACCTGTCAAAATCAACTTCTGCAAAAGCACCGGAAGGAAGTTCTGAACAGGATTGATAATAGTCATAATAGTCTCTGGAATAGTCTAGTACCAACTTTTGGTCTGCCCGGTTCTGAACAGCATGACTCAAAATGTCTACCGGGATTTGCCATGCACGCGGGAAGACGGCGTATAATGGCTCATCTTCCATAAGCGCTGCATCCTTTGTTTCATCTTCATAAAGCATCATGTGGCGTCTGATGGCGGCTTCTGCCGGATTCTTCAGGAACAGGGCCAGTTCGCTCAGTTTTACGGTCTGGTTTTCCTGGTTTTCCTGTACACTCTCTTCAGGGAACCTAAAATCAGGGGTATGTTCTGCTGCAATCGTTTGAATATCCTTTTTCAGCCGGTCATCAAGAAACCGATCCCGCTTTGCAATACCCATCAGCGAAAGCAGACGGTCTGAGATACTGCTGTTAAACAGCAAATCTGTAAATAAAGGCTGTCGGACCAGATACTTTGTACTGCTCCCTTTCAGCGGTATCTCTATGAATTGAAAATCTGATGAAAGGACATACTTGTTCAGGTACGCCACCACCTGTTTAATGATTGAACCCGGATAAAGGGTTTGATCTTTTTCAAGATTTTTCGCCACATAGGTCAGATACAGCTTCTCCCGGGCGCATATCAACGTTTCAAGAAACAGATAGCCGTCTGCTTCAAACCGATTGACATCACCGATTTTACGATTGCCCTTCTGCTTTCTCAGATCGAGGGTCGATTTATCCGGTTTGCCGGGGAACTCACCTTCCCCGAGCCCGACGATATATACGACTTTAAAGGGGATTGGGCGCATGGGTTGAAGGGATGCAATGGTTACCCCGCCGCTTAAGTATTTCCCCCTGCGGCTCGGGATGTCTTCCAGGCAGGATTTGATCACCTCAACCACATCCGGCAACTGAAGCGGCCTGGCCCTCTCCTGTGATGGAAGAAGTGCATCCAGGATATCAAGGTCCTTCAGCGCGGCAAACAATTTTTTTTTTATCGACAGCTCTTCTGACCGGTCATCAGGGATACCCAGAAACATGTCAACCAGTTTTTCAATTTTTCCCCGCCACTGTCTGCAGGACAAATGGGCATCCCGGTATTGCGATGTCTCATGGAATAATGTTTCGATAACCAGAGAAAATTTCCCCACCCGACCGACATCCTGACTTTCATTGTCTGAATACGGAACCGTGCCTTTATAAGAAGAGAACAGATGGCCCCCGCTCCCATCCCCGATCTCATGGCCCGATCCTTCCATGATCCGCCCGAGACGCAGGCGCTGCAGCCCCTGGGACCATGTAAATGGATCCCCGCCACCGGTTTGTCCTTTGAAAAACGGAAATGACTGAAAGTTTCTGTAAATATTAAGCCTGTCTGCCCATGTCAGCCACTGCATCGCTTCACCACGTTCCATGTCTGTCCCCTTGAGAAAGCAGGGATTGAGTACCAGATCAAATACTTCCTTTCGGGTAAAATCCCCGGCACCCAAAGACAGGAGAGACAGGACCGCCTGACCGAAAACACTTTCCTCGGATGCATTTGAATCCACCAGATTATAGGGTACCAGGCCCCCCTTCTCAAAAACAGAAATGAGCACCGGTTTATAGACCTCCATATTGGGAACCAGCACGGCGATGTCCGTCAATTTCAGATGCCCCATGGCATCATCATTCATGTTTTTTACAATATTATTGTATACTGTTTCTATTTCCCGGTAAATTCCCGGGCAGGCCGCAATCTGGAGCGTTCTATCCTGGGATAAATCCCTGTTGCCGCTCATTCGAAAAAGAATGTGTTCCTGGACTGTCGCAAGTACACCGCCGGAATGAGCACCTGATTTCTGTCTGTCCCCTGCCAGCCATTCCGTGTAAAACTCGACACTTCCTGCGCACAGCTCTTCAAGTGCACTATAAATCTTCAATGCCTCCCGCCCCGGTTTTCCCCAGGCCTTGAGGAGGTCATTTTCAAATTCATTGTCTTTAAGGATTTCGCCGCTTTCATCCCCCCCGAGGTCGATCTCTCTTACTTTTTGCCACTTGATCGTCTGCCGGTCTTCGTAAGGGGTAGATACATCTTCCCAGAATTCTGCACATGCGTTCATCTGGTAAATTTTAAGGTGCTGCCTGTTCCCGATTTTTAAAAACAAATCACGGTGAAATGTGGAAAGATGGGAGTGTCCGAAAATATGAATCGAAGTGGCAGCATGCTTTTCAGGATTGGTTTTAAAAACAGATCCCTGAAAAAGGTGATCCGCATATTGGGGCAACGTCATGAACCGATCGACACCGGCCGGCCCGAGCTGATCTCTCAAGTTGCCCCTTCCAAACAAGCCATGGTATAATGCCCGCTGGCACAATTCCATCTCTGAGTCATTTTCAGCTCTGGTGTGACTTTCATTTTTCCGCCATTTCCCCACCATCAGCTGGCGGTGATACTCATATTCAATTATCAGGCCGGCCATCTTTTCAGCCAGCTGCCAGATTTTCCGGGCACGGCCTGTCTCCCCATTGACTTTGGCCTGCCCGCTGTGCTGTTCAAAAAGGTATTCCTTAAAGGGCGCAAATCCCTGATGATTAAAATCTTGATTTCGCAACCACGAAAGAATCATTAACTGAAGCGTTCGCCGGTCCAACAGGCGTAATGCGCCGGACGGCCAGGTATCAAACTGTTTCAGGATCTTGAACAGGCCATTCTCAAGATAATCAAATTGGATATTGAACGTGACATGGTTTAGATGCGCAATCTGCATCTGAAGCCATTTTTTTAGATTATAATTCGGCACCAGGACCACGGCGGGGAGAAATGGATCACGGTGGGGGTCGTTCTGATCCGGGTGAAGCGCTTCGGCCAGTTTCGCAGCAAGGCGCTCCGATGAATTGCTGAAAATCAAATGAATACTCATAATGATAAAATAACCTGCAGAGGCCCCTCATTCATCCTTTGCCCAGCATCTGTAAAAGGGTTTCTTCCAGGTGAGGCGACCGAAACCGGTATCCTGTGTTTAGCAATGTCTCAGGTTTAACTCTGGTGCTTGACAGCAATATCTCCCGGCCCATCTCGCCAAACAGAATCTTTATGGCAACCGATGGGATGGATAAAACAGCGGGCCGGGAAAGGACCCTGCCCAGGGTTTTTGTAAATTCAATATTTGTTGAACACACCGGTGAAACCACATTAACCGGACCTTTTACAGCATCATTTATCATCGTGTGATACACTGCGCCAATGACATCTTCAATGCTGACCCATCCCATATATTGTTTTCCGGAAGCAATTTTTGCCCCGAGCCCCATTTTAAAAGGCCACAGCAGCCTTGACAATGCCCCTCCCAAAGGGGAGAGCACTACCCCGATGCGCATAAAAGCAGTTCTGATCCCTTTCTGAACTGCGGGTTCTGCTGATTTCTCCCACTTCGCGCATACGGATGATATAAAATCATTGCCCGGCCCATCACTTTCATCCAGCAGCAGATGCCCTCTGTCTCCGTAAAATCCAATAGCAGAGGCGCACACAAAAACGCGTGGCACGGGGTTGAGTGCGGCGATGACCTTTGAAATAAGGTCTGTACTTTTGACACGGCTCTCAACAATCCTCTTTTTTTTGTCTTTTGTCCACCTTCCCTCTCCGATGTTCTCCCCGCTAAGATGGATGACGACATCTATCTTTCCAAGATCATGAGGGTTCAGAACGCCTGAATCCGGATCCCAGAACACTTCATTTGTGTCGGCCAATGGAAGCCTTCTCACCAGCCTGACAATCCGGTGACCGCCGGTTGTCAAAAAGGGAATAAGGGCTGAACCGATCAACCCGCTTGCCCCTGACACAAGAATATTCAGAGGTGTCTGGTTCTTCCTTGACAGGTGCAGGGAAATATCTTCGGCCGTTATCCTGTGGCGGTAAGTAAAAATACGGTCAAGCGTTCTTTGAATGAACGGGTCCAGCAGTGCATTCCCGATAGACGCCATGGGAAGCTTATATTCTATTTTATCTTCAAGAAAACAGGCACTCTCTCCGTCAGGCTCAAATCTGTGCGTATGAATCCATTTTGAGAACGGCCCTTTAATCTGTTCATCCCTGAAAAGCCGGTTTTCTTCATAGGCCGTATGTTCGGCCGCCCATGTATAGGGAACAGGTCCGGCCTTCATTTTAAGAACCGCTTTGGCACCCTTTTTAATCCCGCCGGGATTTTCAACAACATGAATGGGATCCCACGGAGGACTGAGCCGTTCAAGCGCTCCCGGCCTGGAATGCCATTGAAAAACCGGCTCAACCGGCGCTGCTATCCGCGACTTTTTTGTAAAAATTCCCATGGTCCTTCCCCTGATTCACGGACAATACTGATTTAACAATTAAAGTTCAAGGTTCAAAGCAGATGGTATACTTTTTTATTAATGCTTGATCACCAACCCATTTTTCATGATCGAATGTTTTGGTCATGATCAAATCCTGTTTGATTAAGAGTAAAATGACGATTAAGATTACGATTAAGATTAGGATGATAGTGAATATGAACCCCATCGAGTAAAATAAATCAGGCACAAACCAAGATTTTTAAGTGCACCGGTTTCTTGACTTGACCTTCATACCGCTAAGGGAATATATATCTTCTTTGAGCAGAAAATCAATATATAGGAGAAAAGACCATATGCCTGACAACGCCAAGAAAAGCAAAATGCCATTGGATGAGATATTTGCGCCCCGGGGAATCGCCGTGGTCGGTGTATCCACACAGAAAATAGGATTTGCAGAGATGGTCGTCCATGCCTGTAAAATGGCAAAATTTCCGGCCATATATCCGGTGAATCCAAAATATAAAGAGGTACTCGATCTGCCTTGCTATCCAAGCCTTTCGGAGATTCCCGGACCAGTAGACCATGTGATCGTCAATATCCCTGCAGAATCATCTCTGAAACTGCTTGAGGATTGTGCTGATAAGGGTGTAAAATCAGTACATTTTTTTACTGCCGGATTTCGGGAAAGCAAGATCAGGGAGAGAGCGGATTTAGAAAAAAAAATGCTTGCAAAGGCAAAAGCCGGCGGCTTCCGAATCATCGGACCCAATTGTATCGGGTTGTATGTGCCCAAAAGCCGTTTACACAATGATATGCAGGCCCCCCTGGATTCCGGCTCTATTGCGTTCATCTCCCAAAGCGGCGGTCATGCCCACAGTCTCCCTTTTTTGGGCAAGGAGAGAGGGTTGCGATTCAGCAAGGTGGTCAGCTATGGGAATGCCCTTGACGTGGATGCGTGCGAACTCCTGGCCTATCTTGCAGAGGATGAAGAGACGGACATCATCTCGGCTTATATTGAAGGCGTTCAGGATGGGAACCGTTTTCAAAAAATACTCTCGGAGACAGCCGCCTGCAAACCGGTTGTCAT
>JAUXCK010000273.1 GCA_030618925.1 Desulfobacteraceae bacterium | reverse complement strand
GTCCGGGTCAAACCTTTATTTTGAGGTGCGTCATTACGGGAGGTCGATGAACCCCTTAAAATGGCTGAACAAAGGGTAAAAGGAGTCTTTTTATGAAAAGAAGGGTAAAATCATTTATCATTTTTAGTTTAATGGGGTTCACCATCAATTTTATTTGGATTATCGGGTCTGGATTTTATCTAAATAGTTTTGCGAGCAGTGATGAAACCTATCCCGGGCTTAAAATATTTTCGGATGTCATTGATCTTATTGAAAAAAACTATGTTGATCCTGTGGATTCCGAAGCGCTTATCCAGGAGGCGATTCAAGGGATGGTTCATAGTCTTGACCCGCATTCGACATATCTTCCGAAGGATGCGTTTGCATCCTTACAGGATGATACAAAAGGTGAATTCAGCGGCATCGGTATTGTTATCACCATGCGTAAGGGAACCCTGACGGTTGTATCACCTATTGAGGGGACACCCGCTCACAAGGCAGGCATGAAGGCCGGGGATATTATTTTCAAGGTTGATGGGACCCCAACAAAAGAAATGACAATCGGGGAGGCAGTGAAAAAAATTAAAGGGCGTAAAGGGACACCTGTGGTCATTACGGTGTTGCGCAAAGGGTTTTCAAAACCCGTGGATTTTGAAATTATCCGGAATGTCATACCCATCGAGAGCGTGAGGCATATTTCACTCAAACCAGAATACGGGTATATCCGGATATATAATTTTACAGAAAAAACAGTTCACGACCTCAAAGCAGCGTTAGAAAAATTGGAATCAAGTGAAAAACCCTTGAAAGGACTTATTGTCGATCTTCGGGACAACCCCGGAGGGCTTTTGCCCCAGGCGACCGGGGTGGCGGATCTTTTCCTTGATGAGGGTATTATCCTTTCAATTAAGGGCCGTTTGGAAAAGCATACCAATGTTTACAGAGCACATGAAAACGGGGGTGACCGAAATTATCCGATTGTGGTACTCATAAACGGAGGCAGTGCCAGCGCATCCGAAATTGTTGCCGGTGCGCTCCAGGATCATAAGAGAGCGCTTATCCTGGGGACAACTTCATTTGGCAAAGGATCGGTTCAAACCGTAAGACCCTTGAGAGATGGGTCCGGGCTTAAGTTCACAATTGCCAGATATTATACACCCTCCGGTCGTTCTATCCAGGCCACCGGGATTAAACCCGATGTGGAACTCAAACGCCGAATCATGGAAGAACAGGAAGAGGGTGCGAATGATTTCAAGTTTCTGATGAAGGAGAGTGACTTGAAAAATCATTTGGAGGCAGAGCCATCTAAGAAGACAGAGGAAAAACCAAAATCAGATGATGTGCTGAAAAAGGATTCGGAACTTGATAATACAGAATATGGCGTGCTTAAACGCAAACAACTCCTGCTGGACAATCAGATAAATCATGCCCTTGAACTTTTAATCAGCTATGATATTTTCACCAAGCTTCAGGGATAGAGAATTGATCGGATAACTATTTTATATGGCAAAATCACAAGGTCGAGGTCGGAAAAACGTAAAAAAAGGAAAAAAAATCAGTGATAAACTACCGGCAAACCTCTTTAAGATTTTTGCAAGTGTTTTTTTGCTGCTGGTGTTTGTTGCGGCTGTAGGATTTTTGGCCGGCCACCTTCTGTCATCCATTCCAGATAAACATTCTGCTGAATTGATGCGGCCACGCTTAACGCCCGAACAGCCCGGGTCCGGCAGTTATCTTCCAAGGTTTGAAATTTTTCCTGAGGAGGAAACCTCAGACGTTAGACCCATTCCACGCCACACCATACCCCAACCAAATGGATTGCCAAAAGTTGCCATTATCATCGATGACCTGGGATATGACAGCCGGATCGTTCAAAAGTTCCTGGACATGAATGTGACGATTACCCTGTCCATCCTTCCCCACAGCCCGCTTCAGAAAAAAATTGCAAAAGCAGCCCATGATAAAGGGTTGGAGGCCATGCTCCATCTGCCCATGGAACCGGTTGAATATCCGTCAATTGATCCGGGGCCCGGCGCCCTTCTCGTTTCCATGTCGCCCGATGAGTTGATCCGGCAGCTGGAGAAAAATTTAATTGCCATTCCTTATATATCAGGGGTGAACAACCATATGGGTTCAAAGCTGACGACGGTTTCACCAAAGATGCGTCAGGTTTTTACGATTTTAAAAAAGAGAGGTCTTTTTTTTATTGACAGCCGTACGACAAAGGATACCCTGTGCAAATCTTCAGCCCGGCTTTTACAGATCCCGTTTGCCGAGAGGGACGTTTTTCTTGATCATGTCCTTAAACCGGCTGCAATCCGCAAACAAATCAACTATCTGATTCAGGTTGCTGAAAAACATGGGGAGGCTGTCGGCATCGCACATCCGCACACGATAACGTTCAATATCCTCAAAGATGAGCTTCCAAACCTCGAGAACAAGGTTCGCCTTGTACCGGCATCTGAGATTGTCCACCTGATCGGCTCTTAGCGCCGCCTGGACTGTCTTTTCAAAACATATCCATCCCATTTGGCGTGTGTCCATCCACGGATCCATTTTGGCTGCCATGTTGTATCCAATTCATAAATGGGGATAAGCGACATGGGCATCTTGGATGGTAAAATTATGTTGATCGATACGGAAATTGCTTGAAATTTTGTGACTTTAGTGGTTGGGTTAAAAACGGGTTAAAAAGAGTACTGCATGAAATTCGCGTCGCGTTCAGACGGTTTGGATCCACTGAAATGACCGGTATTGTTTCTAAAGGGGATAGTGGGTGAGATCCGCTTCGATCAGTTTGCAAAACAGCAAAAAAGGAGGTCGTCATGGTGGCTAAAATTTTAATCAAAAGAAAATTTAAAAAAGGCAAAACACCGGAAATTCTTTCACTGCTGTATGACTTTCGTTCCGGGGCCCTGAAACAGCCGGGATATATTTCAGGCACAACACTGGTGGGGCATCCTGATCCGCGTACAGTTCTGGTGATCGGTACGTGGCAGACCATGGAAGACTGGTTGGCCTGGAAAGAGAATGACACCCGAAAATCTTTTGAAGCCATGCTCGAGATTTATCAGGAGGCACCGACGGAATACGAGGAATATCTTTTGGGGGCATCTTCCTCTATCTGACTTACATCAGAAAACTCCATAAAACACCGGCAGCAATGGCTGAGCCAATGACACCGGATGAGTTACAGGCCATGGCGTGCATCAAAAGATAGTTGTTCGGATCTTCATGCTGACCCATAAGATGAACTTCACGTGCAGAGCCTGGTACGGCGGACACGCCTGAAGCGCCCAGCAGGGGATTAATTTTATCTTTCAGAAAAAGATTCATGATTTTTCCGAAAATAATACCGGAGCCGGTGGCAATACTGAAAGCGACCGCGCCGAGAAAAAAAATTCCCAAAGCTTCAGATGTCAGGAAAACATCCGCTTGCGTACTCATGCCCACACAAAAACCCAGGATAATGGTCGCGGTGTCTATAATTGCATGACGTGCGGTCGAGGCAAGGCGGTCAACCACGCCGCATTCTTTCATAAAATTACCAAAAAACAGCAGTCCCAAGAGCGGCAGCGCGGTGGGCGCCAGGAAACAGCAGAGCAAGACACCGACGATCGGGAAAATCAGCTTTTCTGTTTTAGATACTTCACGGGATTCGGACATTCTGATGAGTCGCTCTTTCCGGGTTGTCAAAAGTTTCATGATCGGCGGCTGGATCACCGGTATCAGGGCCATATAGGAGTATGCTGCGATAGCAATCGGGCCGATAAGGTGCGGGGCCAGTTTTGCTGTAAGAAATATAGAGGTCGGTCCGTCAGCACCGCCGATAATCGCAATTGAAGCCGCCTCCTTTGGCAGAAATCCCAGAAAAAGGGCACCCAATAACGTAAAAAATATACCCATTTGGGCTGCTGCTCCGAGAAGCATTAACTTCGGGCGGGCCAGCAAAGAAGAAAAATCAGTCATGGCGCCCAGGCCCATAAAAACAATCGATGGGTAAATACCTGTGGTGACACCGAAATAGAGGTAATGGAATACTGAGTTGTTTTCATAGATACCTATTCCAAAACCCTTGAAAAAGGGAATGTTCCCCACGATAACGCCAAACCCGATGGGTACGAGAAGGAGCGGCTCATATTTTTTGGCTGTTGCGAGATAAACAAAGATGCAGCCGATGATGATCATGATATAATGGCGGTAGTCGGCCAGATAATAACCGGTATTGGCTAAAAATTGTAATAATAGATCGATCATTAATGAATCCCCATTCCTTTCAATTGCCAGGTTGTTGGTTGTGATGACACGCTGCATTCAGCAGAGGCATTAAATTTTTCCCCTTGAAATTCCCCTCCGGAAGGCTAAGCCGGCTGCGCCAAACGCCATTTGAAATTGCCGTCCCCCACCGGGATGAGAATTTGAGCCTGTCTGAGGTTTTTAATCGTCAGATGCGGATGCGGATACCTGTTTGCCTGTGACAGCCCGTATAGCTCGGAAAGCTGAAAAGTGTCTCCGAGTTTCTCAAACAGCGGCTTGTAAAGAAGGGCTGTCTCATGAATATCCTCCGGGCAAACCTCAGAGGATATAAAATCTTCCGGGGGGCTGACGGTATCATCCTTCGGCATGGCTTTTTGTTTTGAGCCTTTTCCTCTTTTTTCCACGAGGTCTATTATTTTTTTTAACTGGGAAATTGCCAGAGATAAAATGACAAGGCCTGAAAAAACGATTGTTATACCTAAGACAGCCATTGACCATC
>JAUXCK010000350.1 GCA_030618925.1 Desulfobacteraceae bacterium | reverse complement strand
TCTTCCTAAGACCGCTTGGCCTCCGACTTGGCAGATATAAAAACCCAAAAAGAGGCATTTCAGCAAGAGGTGAAATCACTCCCGGACAGGAAGTCTTTTGAGGCCTATGAAGACCGGATTAAAAAATTGACGTCAGGCAGCGGCGGGTTCGGTAACCTTCTTGGCAAGGTACATGATGCCACGGCCCTTAAAAAAGATATTGACCGGGATATCAATAAAATTAAACGGGCTCAGAAGGAGCTCCAGAAAACTATTGCCGGGCTTCAGGGTCGGGTAGAAAAAATGTCCCGATGCCCTCTTGAGGATTTCCAGCGCATTAAGGATAAGGTTGGGCTGTCACCCCAGGGCCTTGGAAATATGACAAATCTTATTTTGGGTCCAAAATATGCGGGTTGGGTCGCAAAAGGGCTTGCCTGGTATGAAAAAGTAATCCCCATGCTTGAAAGAGGAGATAATCGGGAAGCGGAACCGGATGTGGTTGAATCCCTGCGCGGCAAGGGGAGAAATGTAAAGTTCAAAGATGCTGCTTCATTACCGGATTTCCTTATCGAGCAGGCAGATATCTCAATGAAAATTCCGGCCGGCAATATGGCAGGGACCATCAGGAATATCACATCAGACCAGCAAATACTTGGCGATCCGCTGACCTGGGAGTTCTCTGGAAAAAAATTGAATGGCCTTGAGTCTGTTGTCATCAATGGAATTTTTGACCATGTGGTTCCTGTAAGGGCCAGTGATACGGTTCAAGGCGCAATAAGCGGGTATCGTCTGGAAAATCTATCCCTTTCAGAAAGTTTACAGCTGCCTCTTGAATTGGAAAGGGCAATGCTGGACTGTCAGCTTGACATGTCTATCCAGGGGGACACCATTCAATCCAGCATGGGTTTTGTATTTACTAAAGTTCGATTTTCAAATTTAAAGACCGGGAATTCCAGTCTTATCGGCGATGCAGTTGCTTCTGCGCTGTCTGAAGTGACCGGGTTTTCGGTTCAAACAGAAATTAGCGGAACGGTGGACAAATATGACGTAAAACTGAGTTCAGATCTTGACCGGGTATTAAGCAGGGCCGTATCCGGCCTGGTAAAACAGCACACGGCAAAGTTTGAAAAACAGCTCAAGCAAGCGATTTTTGCAAAAACAGATGCGCCCATTAAATCGCTCAAAAGAAATATGGATGGATTTGATCTGATTAATAAGGAGTTGACAAACCGTCTCAACATGGGGAACAGCATGCTGGGAAGTTTACCCTAACGATAGGGTTTAGATAAGCTGTTATAGGTCGTATCCGTTCCTTATTCCGAAACCACAGGACGTCTGGGATTATTTATGAAAAATATTCTTTGCACAAGAAACCGGCAGATGAAGAGGTGGCGTAAAAAATGAAAAATTCAGAACATGATGCAGCTGGGGCAGACCAGGAAAAAGTCATCCGTGAGCTTCAAAGTTTAAAAGAGCTTTTGAATTTTACACCGTTCGGCCTTTTTTTGGTAGATCTATTCGGCATTATTGTAACTGTCAATAAAAGAGGGACGGAATCTCTGGGTAAACCCATCGAGGCACTCAAGGGGACACACCTGGGTGAGCATTTCCCTCCGGATGTATCTGCTTCCAGACGGGAAAAAGGGCTTGAAGTGCTGGCGTCTCTGGAGCCCGTCATTTTTGAGGACCAGGTAGAGGAAAGGTGGTATGAAAACCGCATCTATCCAATTTTTGATGACAAAGGCGCCATATCACACCTGGCAGTTTACGGCATTGACATCACCGAACAAAAAAATGCATTGGAAGCCCTTAGAAAGAGTGAGGAAAGGTACAAAGACCTGGCAGACTCACTGCCGCAGACTGTTTTTGAAACAGATGAGGGCGGCAACCTCATATTTGTAAACCGAACTGCGTTTCGTCGTTTTGGGTACACCCAAAAGGATTTTGATGCTGGATTGAATGCCCTTGAGATGGTTGCGCCTGAGGACAGGGACAGGGCAGCCGGGAACATGATGCGGATTATGAATGGAGAAACAACAAGCGGGTTTGAATATTTGGCTCAAAAAAAAGACGGCAGCACATTTCCGATTGTAATACATTCTAACCTCATAGAACGTGAAAACAAATCCGGGGGCCTGAGAGGCATCATCATCGACATCAGTGACCGCAAACGGATGGAAGAAGAAAAAACCAAGCTTGAGTCCCAGCTTCAGCAGGCTCAAAAAATGGAGGCCATCGGGACGCTCGCCGGTGGTATTGCCCACGATTTTAATAATATTCTTTTTCCAATGATCGGTTTTCTTGAAATGATGATTGAGGATGTCCCTAAAAGCAGTTCTCTGCAAACAGGTTTAAAGGAGGTGATGACAGGTGCAAAACGCGCCGCCGAACTGGTCAAACAGATTCTGGCCTTCAGCCGTCAGACCGAGCAGGAACGAAAGCCTGTGAAAATTCAGATCATCCTCGAGGAGATCTTAAATCTAATCAGGGCGTCGATACCCACGACAATTGAGATCCGTCATGATATCAATGAAGGTTGCGGTTTTGTCATGGCGGATTCAATCCAGATTCATCAAGTGGTCATGAATTTGATCACAAATGCATATCATGCCATGCAGGACACAGGTGGCAGGCTTGAAATTTTTCTCAAGGAAGTCAGCCTGGGCCCGTCAGAACTCAAGAATTCGACTTTAAATCCTGAAAAATTTGTGTGCTTTGGTGTGGCCGATACCGGCACCGGCATGAACAAAAGCCTGGTGAAACGCATTTTCGATCCTTATTTCACAACCAAGGAAACCGGAAAAGGGACCGGTCTTGGCCTTTCTGTCGCCCATGGCATTATCAAAAGCCATGGCGGTAATTTAACGGTCAAAAGTGAACCGGGGAAAGGCACCCGTTTTCAAATCTTTCTGCCTGTGCTGGATACCAGACCTGAGGCAGGTGAAACAGAAAAACAGGAGCCTGTTCAAAAAGGCACTGGCAGCATTCTTCTCATCGATGATGATGAGATGGTGGTCAAGATGGAACATCAAATGCTGGAAGGGCTTGGCTACCAGGTCACATCACGGACCAGCAGCCTGGATGCGCTGGATGCATTTCAAACAAATCCGGAAAAATTTGATCTGGTGATCACCGATATGACCATGCCGGGGCTGACCGGCGTTGAACTTTCACACAAGCTTCTTGAAATTAAATCCGGCATGCCCATTATCATTTGTACGGGGTTTAGCGAACAAATCGACGAAGCAAAAGCAGAAAATCTGGGGATTAGCGGGTATGTGAATAAACCTGTCGTTCGAAGCGTGCTGGCCCGAACCATTCGAAGGGTGCTGGAAAACGACTGACCCCTCTCAGCAGCGTTCTATTCACAATATTACGGCGCAAGAACCAATCTGTGTGTTAATGCGATTTCCGTGATTCGATCTGACTTCACACCCACTTCTTCCGCAAAATCAGACCAGCTGCGAATCGAAGCACCCACGTCTGCAAGTATGTCTAACGGTTTCTTAATTCTGAACTGCTTTGCCACTTCGATAAAATCCTGCTTCTCAAAACCATCTTGTTTCCCGTTAATTGTCATCTGATGGCGATTTGTCCAT
>JAUXCK010000030.1 GCA_030618925.1 Desulfobacteraceae bacterium | reverse complement strand
GAAAAAATGTCTACCACAGATCTGAACGTCCTGTAAACCTCTTCTACGCCTTTATTCGGATGAAGGCGCCGGACTAACGGCTGCATTCCCTGCAGGATGCCTGGATCGGCCCCACAACCATTTGTTTTATAAAGAATTTTATAATTTTTTTGTATTTTATCACAAATTATGGTATTAAAATAAGGGATAGTTATTCACCGGCATTGACATCAGGATCATACCGGCTATAGTTCTTTCAGCATCTTAGCAGGGAACGACCACAGGGGATAGGATGACAAATAATTTAAAAGAAAAAAATATTGTCCTATGTGTGTGCGGCGGCATCGCCGCCTACAAGAGTGCGGCGCTCTTGAGGCTGTTAATTAAAGCCGAAGCAAAGGTCAGGGTTATCATGACGCAAAACGCCAAAGCGTTTGTCGGCCCCTTGACTTTTGAGGCATTGTCCGGCCAGCCGGTCTGCACATCTTTATTTGATGACCGGGAAGAAGGCGCTATCCGGCATATTGAATGGGCCAACCAGGCAGATGCAGTGGTCATTGCCCCGGCAACGGCCAATGTCATCGGAAAACTGGCAAACGGCATCGCTGACGATGCCCTGACAACCTTCATGCTGGCGGTGACATGTCCGAAAATTCTTTGCCCTTCCATGAATACAATCATGTATGAAAACAGGGCAATGCAGCGAAATCTGGATATTCTTGAAGCCGACGGCTACAAACTCCTGGCGCCCGGGGAAGGGGAACTCGCCTGCGGGACTTACGGGGCGGGACGCCTCCCTGAGCCGGCCGATATCGCCGACAGGCTGGCCCACACCCTGTCGCCAAAGGATTTTAAAGGAAAACAGATACTTATCACTGCCGGCCCGACCCTGGAACCTCTTGACCCTGTCCGGTTTATCAGCAATCATTCTTCAGGCAAGATGGGATATGCAATTGCCGGGGCCGGAGAATACAGGGGGGCTGAGGTGATTCTGATCTCGGGGCCGACCGCGCTGCCCTCCCCGGCCGGTGTCCGGAAAATAGATGTAAAAACAGCCCGGGAAATGGCCGATGCCGTGTTTGAGCATATGGACAAGGCCCATATCATCATCAAAGTCGCTGCTGTAGCGGATTATCGTCCCCATGAAACGGCAGTCCAAAAAATCAAGAAAAATACAGATGATATGATTGTATCCATGAAAAAAAATATTGATATTCTTAAAGAAGCGGGCCAACGGAAAAAAAATCAAATCCTCGTGGGTTTTGCTGCTGAAACCCAGGATCTTGATAAAAATGCGCAGAAAAAACTCCGGGAAAAGAATCTGGATATGATCGCCGGCAATCTTGTGGGAGACCCATCTTCCGGATTTGGGACAGATACAAACAAGGTGACCCTCTATTTTAGCGATGGTTCCAAAGAGGAACTCCAGTTGATGGAAAAAAAGTCTGTGGCAGATATCCTTTTGGATCGTATCTTAAAGATGGTGGCCGAAAATGGGTAGCCGTTTCAAGGCGAATGCCAGGACCATCTCCCGCACAATTGAAGATATCAATAATTACTTTAAATATTTATCAGGAATTGGCAACAAAGGATTTGACTGCTCCCCCCGGAGTCTTGAATTAATTCAGGAATGGGGGAAAAAACGAAATAAAACCCTTGAAGAAATTCGGTCCCATATCGGCCGCTGTACCCGATGCGGGCTTTCCGGCAAAGGGACACCATTGGCCTTTGGGAAAGGCCACCCCAAAGCCAGGCTGATGTTTGTGGGGGATGCCCCGGCCGGCAGCCCGTCTGAAAGGGACAATCCGCCTGAAGACCCAGCAGCCAAATTGCTGACAAAAATAATCCAGTCCTTAGGGCTTACCCCCGAATCCGTCTATATCTGCCACATCGTTAAATGTCCGACGCCGGATGGCCGCCCTCCCCTGCCTGAAGAAATCGGGGCCTGTTTTCCCATTTTAAAACAGCAGATCCAGGCCATCAATCCTGATATAATCTGCGCTCTCGGACCGGCTGCAGCAGGAGCACTCCTTAACACCAAAGCACCGGTGTCCCATCTCAGGGGGAAGTTCCATGATTTTTTGGGCATCCGGGTAATGCCCACATATCATCCTACCCACCTTCTTACAAATCCTGAAAAAAAACGGGATGTATGGGAAGACATGAAAAAAATAATGAGGGGGTTAGATACTGCCTGAATCAGGAGAAAACCGGGTATTATAAATCTCCTCCTGTTCATCCAGGATATCGTTGAGCACATTCATATCCGTCATTGGATTCATCAGTGCACAACGCAGGACAATGATTTCATTTTCAGGTGTGCTGTCAAAATTCAGGGTTGTTCTTGACACAAAACTGCGCCCAGCCTCCCTTTGAATCCTTTGGACGATTCGATTTATGGCATTCAGCTTTTTATTGATATTTTTTTTCTGTTCAGAATCCTCTCCAGACAATACTTCATGATATTTCTCAGGGCAAAGTCGATATATGATGATATTCAGTTCAGGGGGCATAATGAGTTCAAATGATGCCCTTCTGTTTATCTCGTCTGCCAATTTTCGGGCAAGTTCAATCCCGTGATCCAGGAGAAGGGCATAGCCTTTACTTCCCATTATTTTTAACGCACTGTCCAATATCAAGGAGTTGGCTTCTCGCGATCCGGCAAGAGATTTAATCCCCAGATCTACAGAACCAGGACGGTTGACATAATTTGCATGATAGGCGATGACATTCATCTTCTCGGGGTTATTGAGATAAATCATCCCGCAGCTCATGGGCATATAAAACTGTTTATGACCGTCTATGGTCACGGAATCAGCAAGTTCAATCCCGTCAAGGAGGTGTTTGTATTTATCAGACAGAAGGACCGCTCCCCCCCAGGCCGCATCAACGTGAAAATGGGTATGGTTTTCTTTACATATTTCTCCAATTTGTCTCAAGGGGTCCACCGAGCCGGTTTCTGTTGTCCCGGCAATACCGATGACCGCGATGAGCCGGGTGTTCCGGGTTAGATTTATTTTATCTATCTCGGTTTTCAGACAATCAAGATCGATCCGGTGATGGGCGTCAACATCGATGGGAATAACGTTTTGATTTCCGATACCGAGGATTCCGCCCGCTTTTCTGAGGGAATAATGCCCCCGCCTGGAAACAAGGATAACGCACCTCTCGATCCCGTAAGCCTTATATGCGGCCGACAATCCTTCCTCTTCCACACCGGAAAAACCCTCTTTCGGCGGGAAAACGGTATTCCTGGCCACCCATAATGCCGTCAGGTTTGCCGTGGTGCCACCTTCAACAAAGGCACCGAGGGTGGTCCTTGTGTTTTGTACATGCCTGTCGTAAAATGATAAGCTCTTTTTGTAAATCAGCCGGTGAATCTTTGCGAGTACCTGTTTTTCAACGATTGAAACCACCTTGGAGGTTTCAAGTTTTACGACATTCTGGTTCAGGGCTGCCACAATGGTCTTGAGATGAACCATAAAAAAAGGAATGGCCGAAGTCATATGGCCAATAAAATAAGGTGACGCCACATTTACGGCATGGGGGGCAATATTCTTGATCAGGTCGGTAATCACATCAGCCAGCTTTTTTTCAGGATGCGGACTGATGGCTGTCACCGTAAAATTGTCGGAAAGCGCCTTGAGGCTGATTTCTTCGGTAATACCGACATTTTTTTGCAGAAAATCATGCAGGCCAAACAAGATCTGTTCCATATATTTGAGAAGGGCCTCTTTGGCAGCGTCACTTTCAGGCCTTATAAATATCCTCTGCAGGGCTTCCCAGTCAGCAACCAGTGCTGAACTCTTTGTGGATGTGTTTGATGGTTTCATTATGTTAACTTCAGGTCATTGTGATACTATTCAAATAAATGTTTCCAATCGTCATGCCCGGAAACAGAATCCGGGTTCACCGTCATCTGCCACTTAGCCATACCATAGGATGATGTTGTAATAAATATTATTTTTACTAATAATGATACATCAGATGATGTCTTCATCCACCCCATCTCAGCCAAACTGCGAAAAAGGACCTCATTGACACATTGACACCCAAACTGCGCCTTTTGATTATTGCCGCCAATGCATCGGCAAAATTTCAAAATCAGATGTTGCATCTTTACTTGACATAAAAGTGGGTTTGGCTTAAGAATTCAAATCTTTTGTTTCAACAAGAATGGTTGGCCAATCATTTTTTTTTGACCGGTAAATGATGAATCAAAAGCGTTACCCCATAAGACTTACTTTATTCATCCTGATCTGTGTCGTGATCATCTGCGGAGGGATTTACCTGTTTTTTTTTCAATCCGGCGGGGAAAAAACACGGCTTGACGAACGCCATACGGAGCAACAGGTTTCAAGACAGAAATATAAGAACAAATCTCTAATATACTTGTACTTTGCTGATAAACAAAACACTTTTTTAATCGCCGAAGAGAAAGCACTTTCCCATTCAGATGACCCCGCTGAGTTCGGCAGGGCCATCATTGAAGAGTTGATCAAGGGTCCCCGGGGGGAACTCATGCGGACAATCCCTGAAAACACAGCCCTTAATGCTTTATATATCTCCCAGGATGGGACCGCCGTTGTTGACTTGACAAATGCAGCAAAAAAAAATCATCCCGGGGGGAGTCAATCGGAAATCATGACAATTTATTCCATCGTGAACTCACTTGTTCTAAATATACCTGAGATTGATCGGGTAAAAATTTTGATCGAGGGGCGTGAAACAATGACCCTGGCAGGGCACATTGATCTGCGATTCCCTTTTAAGGCCGATATGATGCGGGTACGATGAAAAAAGAAAAGATAAGCCATATAAGGAACATTGGGATTATCGCGCATATTGATGCCGGTAAAACCACTGTCACGGAACGAATCCTTTACTATACCGGGCGATCCTATAAACTCGGTGAAGTCCACGACGGCGAGGCCGTCATGGACTGGATGCCGGATGAACAGGAAAGGGGCATTACCATCACCTCTGCTGTGACCACCTGTGAGTGGAAAAACAACCAGATAGAAATTATCGATACCCCCGGCCATGTTGACTTTACAATTGAAGTTGAACGCTCTCTAAGGGTGCTTGATGGTGCTATCGGTGTTTTTTGTGCAGTGGGCGGGGTTGAACCACAGTCCGAAACCGTATGGCGCCAGGCAGATAAATATTTCGTCCCGAAAATTGCCTTTATCAACAAGATGGATCGAATCGGCGCCGATTTTTTTAATACCGTCGACATGATGCAGGAGAGGCTGAACGCAACCCCCCTGATTATCCAGATTCCTGTAGGGAAAGAGGACAACTTTACCGGCATCATTGATTTGATACATATGAAACAATTTGTCTGGGACGATGAATCAATGGGGACCAACTATACGGCCGAGGATATCCCTGAGGGTTTGCTGGAAACAGCCCGGGAATACCGTGAAAAGATGGTGGAGGCACTGGCAGACCTGGATGATGATATTATGGAGGCCTACCTGGCTGAAGCTGACATTGAAGCACATCTCATCCTGTCGGCAATCAGAACGGCTACCACAGAATTAAAACTGGTGCCTGTGCTGTGCGGGAGCGCCCTGAAAAATAAAGGCATTCAACTTCTTTTGGACGCTATTGTCAATTTCCTTCCCAGCCCTGTCGACATTCCGCCCATTAAAGGCGTTGATCCCCTGACGAATGAAATTGTGGAATGTACGGCCAGTGATAAAGGGCCCCTGGTCGCATTAATCTTCAAAGTGTCTATGATTGAAAACAGGAAGCTCTCTTTTGTCAGAATTTACAGCGGACTCATGAAGGCCGGCTCTGATGTATTTAATCCCACTCGTGATAAAAAAGAAAAATTATCCCGTATCCTGCGAATGCATGCCAATAAAAAAGAACGGATAAATACGGCCGGCGCAGGCAGTATCGTCGGCGTCATCGGTCTAAAAGATTCTTCTACAGGTGAAACACTGTGTGACGCAAACAGACCGGTAGTACTGGAAAAAATAGAATTTTACGAGCCGGTCATTTCAATCGCTGTGGAACCGAAAACCCAATCAGACCAGGAAAAACTCCACCAGGTTTTTGAAAAATACATGGCAGAAGATCCGACGTTAAAAGTAAAACAGGATGAGGATACCGGGCAAACCATATTATCGGGCATGGGAGAGCTTCATCTTGAGATCATCATCAGTCGAATGCACCGGGAGTTTAAAACCAGTGTCAACGTCGGAAAACCCCAGGTTGTCTACCGTGAGACCATCAAGCAGCCTGCAAAAGCATCCGCTGTCTTTGACCGAGAAGTAGCGGGCCAGCGTCATTTTGGGGAAGTTGCCATGGCACTTTTCCCTCGCGACAGGGGCTCCGGCAACACGTTCCGGTCTGATATAACCGATGAGGGGATACCCGATATCTTCATCCCGGCCATTGAGAAAGGCGTTATGGAATCCTTTGAAAGCGGAACCCTGATGGGCTACCCTGTCGTCGATGTCGAGGCCGTCTTAACCGGGGGAGGGTACAAAGAATCGATCGGAACAGACCTGGCATACACAGTCAGTGCATCAATGGCCTGCAAAAAAGCGCTATCATCAGGAAACCCTTTTTTGCTTGAACCGATCATGGAAGTAGAAGTATTTGTATCAGAAGCGTCCACGGGTGACGTTATCGGGGATTTGAATACGCGTGGCGGAAAAATTGAATCCATTGACGCCAAGGCCGACACCCAGGTCATCAAAGCGATAGTACCTCTTTCAGGGATGTTTGGATATTCCACTTCTTTAAGATCTGCAACCCAGGGCAGGGGCACATTCACCATGCAGTTTTCCCACTTTGATCACAATTGAATCCTCTTTATCGAAAAAGGACCTCACTATTTCAAATTCGATTTTCCCTATTTCTTCCTCTCTTTACCGGATACTTTTCTCAGCAGCTCTCTGGTTTTCTCCTTCTTCACCGGGTCAGACAGATGGGTTAATGCATTTTCCAGATGGAAATCGGCATTTTTCCACTCTCTGATCTGGATATAATAGATGCCGAGATAATAATGGGCGTCTCCCACCCTTTCAAGTTGTTCGCTTGCCTCACCCAAATAATAATACGCTTTTGTATAATCGGGCCTTTGCACAATAAGTTTTTTCAGCACCTTCACCGCTTCTTCAGGCTTGCCGATCTCCTTCTGGGCCCGTCCATACAACAGGTCCATTTCCGGGTCATAATAAGACGTGCTGTTCGTCCCCGCAAGCAGTCTGGATGCGGGTTGATACTGCCCATCCAGAAAATAAGTTTTACCAAGATTCTTAACAATCATTTGATCAAAAGGATCCTTCGCCAATGCTGCTTTAAATTGAATAATTGCCTCTTTTCGGTTTCCGGTTCTCGAAAGGATGAGGCCATACCCATAATGCGCCATGGGATCCCCCGGCCTTTCGTTCACTGCCGCTTTAAATTTATTCAGCGCCACATTCTCATCCCCATAAAGAGCAGCCAGCCTGTTGTGCATTCGCATAAAATCCTGATGATCCGTCCCGGTGGGGTGCCATTTTTTTTCTTTGTTCATTTCAGCCCATGCACCGACATAGGCGATTCGTTCCTCAGTAGCCGGATGGGTCACCATATAAGTGGGGATCTGATCTGAGCCGAACCAGGTTGTGTTTCGAATTTTTTGCAGCATCTTTAATAGCCCGTCCGCACTATAACCGGCCTTGTCGAGGTAATTGAGGCAAACCTGGTCTGCCTGCCTCTCATTGTCACGGCTGAACGCCAGGGCAGCGCTTTGACCTGCGGCGAGTGCCCCATAGGTAACGGCAGTCGCCGCTGTTGCCGCGCCTCCCATCCCCAAAAATATGCCCGCTGCAATACCGGCAAGGGTAGCAATATTGATTTTCTTTGAATCCTCAATCATTTCAGATATATGTCTGCACACTACATGGGATATTTCATGACCCAGAATACCGGCAAGCTCCTCCTCGCTTTCCATGGCTTCAATCAGTCCACTGTTGATAAATATGTGCCCCCCTGGGCCGGCAAATGCATTGAAAACATCCTCGTTGACCACATAAAAATGATAGGGAAAGGGCTGGGGAGGATAAGCAGAGAGAACCTTCCTGCCGACCTTGTTGACGTAGCCAACGATTTGCGGATCTTTAATGAGTCTATAGTGACGAAGGGCAACCATCAGAAACTCACGGGCAAGCGTTTCTTCCTGTTTTATGGTAATCCCGGATACCACCTGTGGAAAAATGATCGTGTTGACAATAACTAGTATTGTAAATATAGAAATAAATTTCAGTGTGTTATTCATCTAAGCCCCTTGGGAATAAACATGGGCACTCTTGAAATCCTGTCTGGGTATCGCAACGACTTATCTTATGGTTGTTCTTTTCAAACAGAAAAATTTATGTTAGAGCATGCCATTATGACACAAATAATATGCATAGCCAACCAGAAAGGCGGCGTGGGGAAAACCACAACCGCCATAAATCTTGCTGCCGCTTTTGCGCTGTCAAACCAGAAGACATTGCTTGTGGATTGCGATCCTCAGGCAAACGCCACCACCGGGATCGGCATTAATAAAGCAACCCTTGAAACCACATTGTATCATGGGATGATCGGCGCTGCCCCGCTGTCAAGCATCATTGTAAACAGTGACATCGATGGGTTGAAGGTGATTCCCTCACGGGTTGAACTGACCGGTTTCGAGGTGGAGATGATGGCCAGCCCCTCCCGTGAAAAAATATTAAAAAAACTTTTATATGAGCTTGATGATTCATTTGAATACATCCTTATTGATTGCCCGCCGTCATTAAGCCTTCTCACCCTGAATGCCATGACTGCGGCAGATTTTATCCTGATTCCCCTTCAAAGTGAATTTTATGCTTTGGAAGGACTTGGTCAGCTCCTGCAGACCATCAAAAGAATTAAAGAAAACCTGAATCCCAATTTAAAAATTTCCGGAATTCTGCTAACCATGTTCGATAGGCGGACAAACCTTTCTTTCCAGGTTGCGGAAAATGCAGAAAAATATTTTAAAGACCTGATATTCAAAACAAAAATCCCACGGAATGTGAGATTAAGTGAAGCGCCGAGCTTT
Source organism: Desulfobacteraceae bacterium (assembly GCA_030618925.1). Classification (GTDB taxonomy): domain Bacteria; phylum Desulfobacterota; class Desulfobacteria; order Desulfobacterales; family SURF-7; genus JAUXCK01. The sequence continues at coordinate 3,824 of JAUXCK010000030.1, read as the reverse complement.
GGAAAACCCATCATTCTTTATGATCGGTCCTCAGCCGGTGCAAAGAGTTACCTTGAGCTTGCGGAAGAAATGCTTAACGCCGGATAGAGGGGTAAGCGGTTTTGAACAACCGTGATACAGCCTCACAACACCCGGCCGTTCACCCAATTTGGAGATTGGCATGCCAGGCAGAAAAAAAAAAGAAAAGACTGATATTGGATCTGATTCTGAATCAAAATCTAGAGGACGAAAAAAAAAGGTCCTGGGACGCGGACTTGATGCACTTTTTGGACCGGATATTGGTTCGATTGATAATAAAGACAGTGAATATTTTCTTTGTGATATCAATGTCATCCGATCCAATCCATACCAGCCCCGCCGAAAATTCTCCGCCGATGAACTCGCAGGGCTCTCCCGGTCAATCACGGAACAGGGCATTATTCAGCCCCTTTTGGTGAGAAAAAATAAAATCGGGTACGAGCTGGTTGCAGGTGAAAGGCGCCTGCGCGCCTCTAAAAAGGCCGGTCTGACACAGGTGCCGGTAGTGCTCCGGGAATTAACCGACAAAGAGCTTCTGGAAATCTCGATTGTTGAAAATATCCAGCGGGAAAATTTAAACCCCATGGAGGAAGCAGATGCCTACCAGCGTCTTATGACAGAATTCAAGCTGACCCAGGATCAGGTTGCCGGCCGCGTTGGAAGAAGCAGGCCGGCAGTGGCCAATTTTTTAAGGCTCCGTCAGCTGCCGGACCAAATTAAAGACAGCCTCATTGAAGGCAAACTGAGCATGGGACACGCAAGGGCACTGCTGGGTGCAGAGACGCCGGCCCAGCAAATCTTTGCCTGGAAATCCGTTATTTCAAAGGATCTGTCGGTAAGGGAAACCGAAAGCCTTGTTAAGCGGATAAAACTAAAGCTTGAAAAAAAGACGCCGCCTTCAGAGACATCGGAAGATATTTATTTTAAAAGTATAGCGGAAAATCTTTCCCGGATGCTGGGTACCAAAGTGCTCATCAAACGGAAGAGAAAAAGGGGCAGAATCGAGATCGAATTTTACGGCGATGACGATCTTGACCGCCTGATGGGTCTGCTGGGACAGGCCTGAGAGATGAATCACATGTAAGAAAACCTGATCCATTAAACCTCTCAATGGAATAGGGTCAAAACAGTCATTAGTGTCCATCCATGCCACTCCACATTATTATCGATGGGTATAATCTCATTCGTCAATCAAAACCGCTCTCTGCTCTGGATCTGACGGATCTTCAACTCGGGCGGGAAGCGCTGGTGGATCAACTGGCTGCGTATAAAAAAATAAAAAGACATAAGATAACCGTTGTCTTTGATGGGTCCCATTCATTGCCCGCTTCCCTGCAAAGAGATAAGGTAAAGGGAATTACCATTATTTTTTCCAGGCAGGGCCAACAGGCCGATGACGTCATAAAAAAAATGGCCCGCAGGGAAAAAGAACAGGCTCTGATCGTAAGCTCTGATCTTGATATTCTCCGGTTTGCCGAATCCCAGGGGGCGGGCATCATTCATTCGCCGGAGTTTGAAGAAAAAATGTCAATGGCCGCCTATATGGCGATAAAAGGGGGCCATCCGAAAACTGACGAAAGGGATGGGTGGAAGCCCACAACAAAGAAAAAAGGGCCGAAAAGGCGTCTTTCTAAAAAGCGTCGGAAACAGAACACAAAAATCAAAAAACTGTAACAGCAATACTGGCCTTCGTCTTATTTATGATTATAATAAGCGTTTAAACCATAATTGAAAGGGAATCCGCCATGTGTGAAGCAAATGCATATCTCATAGAAGACAGCGAAAAAAAATTAATCATGGAGGCGGTCGATACGGTCTTGCCTGAAGGGGACGGCGTCCGGTTAACCAGTATTTTTGGTGACCAGAAATTCATCAAGGGCGGCATCTATTCACTTGCCCTTGTGGACAGAACTATTTTTCTGAAAGAAACTGCGTAAAATTGGATGAAAATAATCGTCGCCAAAACTGCGGGTTTCTGTATGGGGGTGCGCAGGGCTGTTGAGATAACCCTGGATGCTGCCAATAGCGACCCAGGGCCGATCTTCTGTTATGGCCCACTGATTCATAACCCACAAGTTCTTAATTTGCTTGAAGAAAAAGGCATCACCATCCTCAAGGACATTCCGGCCAATGGCTCTGGAACCATATTGATCAGAGCACATGGTGTCCCGCCGTCAACAAAAAAAGACCTGCTGAATGCCGGCTTTTCAGTCATCGATGCCACCTGCCCCAGGGTCATTAAAGTTCAAACCATTATACAGAAACATTCGGGAAAGGGGTATACCACGATTATTATAGGGGATGATGACCATCCTGAAGTGATCGGCCTGCTCGGTTATGCCGGAGGAAATGGGGTTGCGGTCAGCAGCCTCAGGGGGTTGGATGCCCTGCCGGCCTTTGAGAATGCCATCGTGGTGGCTCAAACCACGCAGAATTTGCATTTTTTTAATGAAGTGAAAAAATGGACCGCCCATAACACCCCCCATTACAAAATTTTTGATACAATTTGCGGCTCAACCGAAAGGCGTCAGGCCGAGGTCAACAGCCTTGCAAAATCAGTGGATGCCATGATCGTGGTTGGCGGGCGCAACAGCGGAAACACTCAGCGGCTGGTGGAAGTGGCCAGGGGCGCCGGTAAACCCGTGTTCCAGGTTGAGGCGGAATCAGAAATAGATCTGAGCCGGCTGAAGGCTATCGGCACCATCGGGATTGCAGCCGGTGCGTCCACCCCGAACTGGGTCACCAACAGGGTGTATAAAAAACTTGAAACGCTTTCGAATGAACATCGAAAAAACTGGCGAAGCGTTATTAAAACGATTCAGCGCGCCCTTCTTTTGACAAATCTTTATGTTGCTCTGGGGGCAGGATGTCTGACATACGCATGCACGACACTTCTGGGGATTGAAAAAAACCTTCCCCATATCTTAATCGCTTTCCTCTATGTCCTGTCCATGCATACGTTCAACAACCTGATTGGTAAAAAATCAGATCACTACAACGACCCTGAGCGGGCACTATTTTATGATAAAAATATGATCGGACTTGCCGCCATGGGGCTGTTTTCAGGAGGGGCAGGCCTGGCAATCGCAATCACCATGGGGACTGCCCCCTTTCTTTTTTTACTCGTGGTGAGTATTATGGGACTGTTCTATAATATAACACTTGTGCCTGATCGCCTGGCCTCCTTCAGATACAGACGGATCAGTGATATCCCGGGGTCAAAAACGATTTTAATCGTCATGGCCTGGGGAATTGTCACATCCGTCTTCCCTGCCTTATCCGTCACCGGCCGGGTGACCTTAAGTACCATCATGGTCTTTTTGTGGGCGGTTGGGGTGGTTTTTGTACGAACAGCATTTTTTGATATCCTTGACATGCAGGGGGACAGGGTCGTTGGCACAAAAACCATACCCATACTGGCGGGTGAAAAGTGGACCAAAGGCCTTTTGAAATATATCCTGGTTATTTCATTATTTGTTCTCCTGTTCTCAACTGCCTTTGGCCTGGTGCCTCCCCTTGGGATTGCACTTTGCACCATCCCGGTGATCATGTCATTAATTATACTCGCTCATGAGCGGGGGATTGCTTTGCCGGGATTCAGACCGGTCTTCTGGATGGAGACAAATTTCATTTTGATCGGCATGATTACCCTGGTGTACAGCCTTTAAATTGGATTTCAGAAACGTGTGGCAGCTACTTTCGTTTTTTCCACAGAGCAGGCTCTGTGCCTGATAACAGCCGGGTAATGTTGTCCTTGTGCCTTAGAATAATCATCACGCCCATGGCCCCGGCAAAACCTGTCATTG
>JAUXCK010000335.1 GCA_030618925.1 Desulfobacteraceae bacterium | reverse complement strand
GTCTGCTCATGTATGCCGGCAGATTCTGTTTCTCAGGGCATGAGGTATATACGCAGTTACTGGAAAGTATGGTCAAATCAGCGACGGAAAGGGCGGCCGCAGGCATTCCCGGCCTGAAAGCCGGAGAAGAAAAAGTGCGCGCATTTATGTGCTACATCGATCACTATACTGTAGATTTGAATTTTTATGATTATCTGGAAGAAAGAGGGATTGCCCATACGGGATCCATCCTGTCAAAAAACTTCCGGGAAAACAGTGCATATGTGCAGGATATGCCCGGATCCGGTTACGGTGTCGACACCTCGTCCCCGGAAGCCATGCTGGACACCATCGCCCAGATGAATGCCCGGCTGCCGATGGTCCGGTCCATCAGGGGACCCTATGACAGGACCGGCATGTGGCTGGAGGAGTCTCTGGCCTGCGCAAAAGCATACCAGGCAGACTGTGTGATTTACAATGGTACGCCGGGCTGCCGGAACACATGGGGAATGGTGAAGCCGTATGCCCGGGATATTGAAAAACAGGGCTATCCGGTCCATATCATGAATGACGACGCGTTCGATGACCGGGTCGAATCCTGGGAAGCCACAAGAGATCGTCTGGATGAATTTTTTCAGGTAAGGGGGTTGCTATGAGTATTGTCGCCGGGTGTGATGTCGGTTCGTTAACGTCTAAAGCCGTTATCATGAAAAATAAAAAAATCATCGGCAGCAGTATCATCAAGTCAAAACCAAGGCCTCAGGATTCTGCGGATAAAGCTTTTGAGGGTGCGCTTTTATCAGCCGGTATCATGCAGGATGAGATCCAATACTGCATCGGAACCGGTTATGGCCGGGAAAAAATTCCATTTGTCCATGAGACCGTATCTGAGATCACCTGCCACGGTAAAGGGGCTCGCTGGATGCTGCCTTCCGCCGAGACGGTCATCGATATCGGCGGCCAGGATTGTAAAGCCATGAAGATTGACAAAAACGGAAATGTCGGCCGTTTCACTGCCAATGACAAGTGTGCTTCAGGCACCGGCCGTTTTCTTGAGGTCATGGCCCGGGTGCTGGGAATTGATATCGACGCATTGGGGCGCCTGTCTTTTAAGGCAAAGTCACCGATTATACTGGCATCCACATGCACGGTGTGGGCCCAGGCAGATGTGATAAAATATATCAATTCCGGTGTCCCCATCGAAGATATCGGCGCCGGGATCAATACGGCAATGGCCACCCGGGTGGCGATTCTGGTGAATGCTGTAAAACCTGAAGGGGATGTCTTCATGACAGGCGGCGTGGCCAAAAATGTCGGGGTGGTGTCAACCCTTGAGAAGTTGATTGGCAGGAAAATTAAAAAAGCAAGGAAAGCAGATCCCCAGATAGCCGGTGCAATCGGTGCTGCTTTAATCGCAATGAACAAAAACAATGGAAATGAAAGGAAGAAAGCATGATCGTTGCAGGGTGTGATATCGGCTCCCTCACCGCCAAGGCGGTGATTATGGACAACGGGAATATCCTGGCGGATGCAATGATCCGGGCTGGAGCGAAACCGTCTGAATCTGCAAATGTGGTCATGCAGCAGGCACTGGACCGGGCAGGATTGACCATGGATAAAATCCAGTATGTGGTCGGCACCGGATATGGAAGGGAACAAATCCCCTTTGTAAATGGTGTTGAATCCGAAATCTCGTGCCATGCCAAAGGCGCGTGGCAGATGATGCCTTCCACCCGTGTTGTCATCGACATCGGGGGACAGGATGCCAAAGCCACCCGGATAAATGAAAACGGCATTGTTGTTAGATATATCTATAACGATAAATGCGCCTCAGGTACCGGCCGCTTCCTTGAGATCATGGCAGACGCCCTTGAAGTGCCCCTTGCGGAACTGGGCCCGTTTGCGGCCCAATCCAGAAAAAAGCTGACCATCTCGAGCCAGTGTGTCATTTTCGCGGAAACCGAGGTGATCTCACTCGTGAATGAGGGGGAAGAAACCAGCGACATCATTAACGCGCTTCATCACGCCCTGGCCAAGCGTGTGGTATCTTTGGCAAAAAGTATCGAAGTAGAAGAAGATGTCGTGATGACGGGCGGCGTGGCCAAAAACGCCGGTGTATTTCAAGCCATATCTGAAGCATTGAACCTGCCGTTAAAAGCCGTGGACGGAATAGATCCGCAGCTCATAGGCGCCATGGGTGCGGCGTTCTATGCGCAGGAAAAGGTCACAGCAAATGGGACTGTTTGACGCACACTATAAAGACATACAGGCCTATCTGACGAGAAAGCGCAACCAGGGGAAAGTGTCCGAGACCCTCCATCACGGAAAAACAACCTGGCCGTCCCTGAAAAACCGCAACCTTGTTCTGAGACAGGATACTGCTGTTGAACTTGGAAACCCCGGGGACGCGTCAGTATCATTTCTTTTATGGATGGATGATCCCTCGCTTATACCCCATGGACAGATCACACGGGTCGGACCGGATCTCCCGCAAGCCAAAAACAAGCAGTTGTCATTCGGCAGAGTCGTGATCGTCGGGGGATCGGATTTTAACGAGGAAAACAGCTTTGACCGGTACCGGGAGATGGAGCTGCTGCGCTACGACATCCACCTGAAGGGATATATGATGCGGGGCGTATCCCAATACCAGAGGGAATGGAGCCGGGTCAGCAGGGAAGCCATTGACAATGGATTTTCATTTCAAGTGCTGGGGGGAGCCATCATCGATACGTTTTCCAAACTGGATTATATCCGGTCAGCAGAAGTCATTTTCATCACGTCAAGCCGTGAGGATGTCCTGGAGATGAGCGCGATATCGGACAATGCCATGAAGATTATCGGGGCCATGAATAAAATGGCCGGTGAAATGTCGTTTGAGTGTGACACCTGTGAATATACCGATGTGTGTGCTGATGTGGCAGAACTCCGGTCAATGAGAAATGCCTTAAAGAAGCAAGGGAATCATAGTAGGTTGGGTAGAGCGTAGCGAAACCCGACAATACAGCGAAACCCAAAAATGAAGCGAACCTCCCCATGGATAAACCAACCCTAGTGATCGCAATCTGCGGCAAAGGCGGTGTCGGGAAAACATCTATCAGCGCCATGATTGTAAAACTCTTGTCTGAAGATGGCAACCACAGAGTGCTGGCAGTAGATGCAGACCCGGCAGTCGGACTCGCCACAGCGCTGGGCATCACTGTGCGGAAAACCGTTGACGACATTCGGAACGACCTGATTCGCCGGGTAGAAAACGGAAATCAGGTCAATAAAACCGACATGATCTCCATGCTCGACTATGAGATGTTTTCTGCTCTGGAAGAGCATCACAACCTGGCCTTTCTCGCCATAGGAAGACCTGAGAAGGAAGGATGTTATTGTCAGGTCAATCATATTCTCAAAGACATCATCGGATCCATATCCGATAATTTCGACATCGTCATTATCGACGGTGAAGCGGGTATTGAGCAGGTCAACCGGAGGGTGATGGAAAAAGTCAGCCACCTGATTCTTGTTTCAGATACGTCCGCCAAGGCAATAAATGTGGCAAAAACAATTAAAAAGGTGTCTGCGGATTCCATTGACTATGAAAAATCAGGCCTGATCTTAAACCGGTTACGGAATCAGGAAGAATGGCAAAAACTCACCCTTGGACCGGAATTGGACTGTTTTGGGTGGATCCCGGAAGATGACACCATCCGTTCCGCTGACATGGAAGGGAAAAGCATTCTCGAAATTGAAGACTGCCCTGCCTTTAAGGCATTAAAAAAATGTTGGGCTGAAATAGAGAAATCGTAGGTTGGGTAGAGCGCAGCGAAACCCAACAATGAAACGCAAAGAAAGGGTCAAGAGTAGACTTGACCCCTTGAGGTCCGGAATCAGGAAGAATGGCAAAAACTCACCCTTGGACCGGAATTGGACTGTTTTGGGTGGATCC
>JAUXCK010000239.1 GCA_030618925.1 Desulfobacteraceae bacterium | reverse complement strand
CTACGATCCGACTTCCTTTTTAATATGCCTCTTTTAATATCCAGTGGCTGTATCGTCAACCCCCCGGGTATAATCGGCCGCGCCTTCGTATGAACCATCCCCTCTGACCAGGATTGCATCCACCATCCCGAGCGGCCTGCTGAAAATGGGATAAATGACCGGCGTATGCCCCTTAAAGGCCAATTGAACCAGATTCCAGCTGCTCAACGCCCCTTTTTCAAGAATCACCAGATCCGGGAGCCACTGGGAGTGAACTCTCCTTGCCGATACGGCCTGCTGCATACTCATGTCATGTTCAATAACGTTTAGAATGGTTTGATACACTGATGTGATAATGGTGGGACCGCCGGGTGTGCCGACAATCATAAACAGCCTTCCATCCCTCTCGAGTATGGTGGGCGTCATGCTGCTGAGCATTCGCTTTCCGGGTTCAATGGCATTTGCTTCCCCGCCCACAAGCCCGAACTGGTTTGGCACGCCGGGTTTCACACTGAAATCGTCCATTTCATTGTTCAAAAAGAAACCCGCCCCCCGCACCATGACTTTACATCCATAACTGCTGTTCAGGGTGGTGGTGACGGCTGCGGCATTCCCCCACGTGTCAACAATGGAGAAATGGGTTGTTTCCAAACTTTCCCCGGCAGTTGGATCTCCTTTGCGAACATCTTTTGAGTCGGTTTTCCGCCCGGGATCGATATCAGACATTCTTTTTTCAAGATAACGGCTGCTGATCATCTCCCTGACAGGGACATGGAAGAAATCAGGATCCCCCAGATAGGCGGCCCGATCCGCATACACCCGTCTTTCCAGTTCGGTCATCAGGTGAACGGTCCGGTCATCATTATGTCCGAACCCTTTTAAGTCCATGGGTTCACTGCCCAAGAGCAGTTGAACCAAGGCAATACCGCCGCTGGATGGCGGCGGCATGGAAATGATCTTAACCCCCTTGTAAACCCCTTCAATCGGGTCTCTCCATACCGAGCGATAGGATGCCAGATCCTCATAGGTGATCATTCCGTTGGCTGTCTGCATCTCCTTTACAATCAGGTCAGCCGTTTTCCCCTGGTAAAACCCTGCCCTTCCCTTATCACGGATTCTTTCCAGGGTTTCAGCCAGTTCCTTATGATAAACAATATCGCCCTCTTTCCATGGATCCTTTTTCACCACACAGGGTGGGTGGGTGTTGATCCTGATAAATTTCTCCTGAAATTTATTGAGGCCTTCCGCCCCCTTATGGGTAAGGGCAACACCCTTCCTGGCCAAGTCAATGGAAGGCTGAATCAACACCTTGAATGGAAGTGACCCCAGTTTTTCATGAACGGCAAACATCCCGTCCACTGTGCCCGGGACACCGGCTGCCAGATGCCCGTCGATGCTGAGGTTGTTAACCACCGCACCGTTCTCGTCCAGGTACATATCCCGATGAGCACTGCCCGGGGCTCTCTCCCTGAAGTCGAGGCTGCCGGTCTCACCGCGACGGGTGCGATAAACCAGAAATCCGCCGCCGCCGATATTCCCGGCCCGGGGATAGGCAACTGCCAGCGCGAATTGAACAGCAATAGCCGCGTCATACGCATTACCGCCCTTTTTTAGAACCTCAACACCGATTTCTGATGCCAGGGGATGCGCTGAAACAACCATGCCGTTTTTTCCTGTAACGCCGATGTCACGTGCTTCAAGAAGATTACCGGCCTGAATGTGGAAAACAGTATTTGTACCAAAAATAATGACGACGATTAAAACAACAACAATAATCAATAAAAGAGACACCCCTTTTATTATCTTTTTCATTCTCCTCTCCTTTCAAACCGGTTTTGAGATGACATTTTTCAAAAAAGCCCTACCAGTAATTTTGAATATGAGCAACAGGAAAATCAGCGTGTCAACGCCACTAACGACAGCGAGTGCAATTAAAAATATTGGTTTACGCCTAAGATTAAGACCGGGATTTGGAATCCTATAGCATGTTAAACCACCCACATTTTCTTTTGACTGTCCTGCTTATTTAACATATGATTTGATGCCTGTTAAATTAAAGGTTTTCACCGGCCGGGCGGTGCATTGCAGACATGGACAGCCGGTTCAATCGGAAAGAATACAGAAAGGAATAACAGACGATGGATTTCGAGCTCAAAAAGGAACACAAGGCCATTCAAAAGGAGGCGCATCGATTTGCTGAAAAGGAGGTGATCCCCCGGTTAAATGAAGAAACATTCAAAAGAGACCTGGTTACCTTGATGGGGGAAATGGGTTTTTTTGGATGCGCATTTCCTCTGCGATACGGGGGCACAGAGATGGGATTCCTTGGACACTCGGTTGTATGTGAGGAGATCTCAAGGGCGGATTCGGGATTGCGCTCTTTATTCAATCTTCAAGGAATGACCGTACCCTATACCATTATGGAGTGGGGCAGCCAGGCGGCCAAAGATAAATATGTCAAACCCCTTGTCCTGGCTCAGACACTTGGATGCACCTGTTTTTCAGAGCCGAATGCAGGCTCAGATCTCTCTTCGATTGAAACCATTATCAAAGACAAGGGAGATCATTTTCTTCTAAACGGCTCAAAAACATGGATCTCAAACGGCACTGTCGCCGATATTGCCATCGTATATGCCACCTTTGACCGTAATCTTAAACACAAGGGACTTTGCGCGGTTGCTGTAGAAACAGACCAGCCCGGATGGAAAACCCGCGAGACGCCGAAGCTGGGTGACAAATCTTCCCCTATTGCCGAGATTCACCTGGATAATGTGGTGGCACCAAAGGAAAACCTGCTGGGCAAATGGGGAGATGGTTTCAAGGTGGCCATGACCGCCCTGGACAGGGGACGCATCAGTGTCGGCAGCGGTGCCGTAGGATTGGCACAGGCCTGCCTTGATGCTTCGGTCCAATATGCAAATCAGAGGGTCCAGTTTGGGAAACAGATCGCCCACCATCAGCTGGTCAAGGGAACCATTGCTGAGATGGTCTCCCAGATCGAGGCCGCAAGGCTGCTGGTGAGACAGGGGGCCTGGTTAAACGACCAGGACAATCCCTTTACAAGGGAAATCGCCATTGCCAAGTACTTTTCCGGGGAAGCTGTTGTCAAGGCGGCCGGCATGGCCATGGAAATCCATGGGGGAATGGGGTATTCCCTGGAAATGCCGGTGGAGAGATATTACCGGGACGCCAAGCTCTACCAGGTGGGTGAAGGCACGGCCAATATCATGCGCCTGCTTATCGCAGATGATGCCCTGGGGATTAAAAAAGCCAACCGGCCCAGGCTGCATGTGCCCAGTGATTTTAAAGATATGGAGTAAACGACCTCCCGCAAAGTCCCGCGTGGCAGGATAAACATCAGGTTTTTAACAAAAAAGAAAAGAGCGGTCACCTGCTTCTAAAAATGGGATCTATCACCTTAACCGGCAATGACAATGTCCGTTTTGCAATCCCCAGCAAATCAGACCCAACTGCAGAGAGCGGTCTGAATGACACATCCGGATCAGATAAATCGCCACGAATATGGATGGGCACTGTCATAAGAGTGCCGCCAAGGATATAGCCCACCACAGGTATCTTTTTTATCACGCGATCCACTCTTTTTAGCGGCACCACCAAAACAGTCATATCTATTTCACTTTTACCAAAATCAATATCGCCCATACCGATCAAATGCATGGTGGTGCCGTCCACCACCATTTCACTGATGGTTGCTTTTTCCCCCAAAGATGTTGTTTTTAAAAAAACCGTATTATACCTGAAGCCCGACTGTTTGAGATCCGGCAGCCTTTCACCAAATACATTAGTGGTATTGAGCAATACAAGCATTTTAGATAAAGGCCTCATGGTGTAAATACGGCCATTTCTGGCTTCAAAATCCGCAACCCCCTTTAGCGAATTTATCAGGGTGTCTGCGGTCCCCTGAGCCGTAAACAGGCCGGCAGCATCAAAATATCCGTCCATTTCAATTCGTTTGCCGATCAGGCAGCCCAAAACAGCATTCAAGTCTTCATCTTCAAAAAACGGCTCGACATTAAGGGTCACGCCCTGAGGCGATTTGCGCAGCGTTCCGGTCACTTTTATCCCGCAGATATCTGCTTCATCAAGTTGTACCCGGATATCGTCGCCCTTAAAATTGATCACCATGTGTACCGGGCATGCGCTGTAATCTGCATACCTGGCCTCATTTATCTCCAGGTTCACCGTGCCGGTAACCCGTGGCAGGACAGAGAGGGCTTCCGCCTGTTTATCCGGTCCCCCCTGCCTCATTTTTTTAAATATTGCCTCAACTTTTTCCAGGTCCATGGTATCGACAGCCATGTTAACCTGGAGGTCTTTTGTATTGGATAAAAATCGTATGTCTCCCTCTGCATGCAAGTGGGTGTCATCGAAAGACAGGTCTAATTCTTCAATCTCGATCGCAGGCTGGATGGCCTCAATCGTATCCCCCAGCATCAGTCTTCCGGATGCCTTGCCTGACAGGTTCTGAATCAACTCCAGCCCGTTTTTGATATCCGACCCCTGAAGGATCGGCGCAAGGACGGCAGGCAGTTCAGCCAGATCCACATCAACTGCTATATCAAGCTGAAAAGGGATGCCTTTACCTGCAGGGTTTAGTGTTAAGCTGCCGTTTCGACCTGTTGTATTTCCGATTTTCCCTGCAATATTTTCCCCCTCTATGATACTATTGGCGATCGTGACCTTTCCCTGAATCGCATTAACCGTCAGTTCTACTTCAGGGGTATACAGCCGGCCATTCAGCACATCGCCCGTAATGATAAAATTTTCCGGCGCCCAGATATCGGCCCAGGATCTTCCCTGTGAATGAAACCGGACAGCGGACACTTCCCCGGCTCTAACCCTGTTGAGCACATCTCTGACTACCGGATTTTTGCCGACGACCTTGTGGAGCACTTCTCTAACCGATTGAATGTCGATGTCCCTGCCGGTCAGTTCCAGATCAATTCCTTGAACTTCCTGATCAGAATATCCTTGTGAATCAAAATTTACGGATAGAACGCCTGATGCCACCAGTTGCGGATAATCCAATTTTATTTCACCAAGAGATGCTGCCATGCCTTTGCCGTCAAGGGTAAACGCTCCTTCAAGCCGTCTACCTTTTATTACCAGCTTTTCTTTGTCGAGTTGAAGGTCCAGGCTGTCATACGCGCACGCCACATCCCCTTGCATAGAATAAGCGCGATCTATGGTTAAATTTATGTCCACATCCATTTGCGATGCGGTCACCATAAGGCCGGCCCG